>JAFDEE010000039.1 GCA_019310525.1 Deltaproteobacteria bacterium
TCAAAATCATCATAAGGACTGGCTGACCAGGAAGGGGATCACGGTGGTGGACAACCAGAAAGGTGTGGCAAGGGAGATTGTCCAGCGACTCTTGAAAGATTGGGGAAAGAGGATCCCGGCTAGTAAAGACCTTGCCATGGAATTTGGGTCAAAAACGCCAGTGAAGACAAAAAACAGGCCAATATGACATCGTGAGTCTTATCCGGGGACTGTAAACGAAAAATGAGGGAGGCGGATAGAAATGGAACAGCTGGATACATTTAACCATATGCTGGCTTCTATGGCATCCCAGGCGGGCGTATTGCTTTCACGGAGCCGAAAGGCAAGAGATTTTTTTATGAGAAGGGCTGAACGTGCGGCCTATGAGTACATTATTTCGGATCAAGATCGTCAAGATACTTCAGCATGGCGAGCTGTGTGTCTGTGAGATTCAGAAGGCTCTGGGGATTTCCCAGCCCACGGCTTCCAAGCATCTTAAAATTCTGGAGGAGGCAGACCTTTTGAATTCCAGAAAAAAGGGCCTGTGGGTCTACTATCGGCTGGATCATGGGAGCGGCAGCCCCTATGCAGCCGCGATGTTGGGCAACCTCAAACACTGGCTGGATGAAACCCCGGAGATCACTGAGGTTGTGAAACGGCTCCATGATCTTCGAAGGGCGAACCCATGCAGGACATAATTCGCAGGATTTACCTGTAAATCTGAAGAATCGAAACGGGAGGAAACAAAAATGGAGATGCATGTTGCTCAAATTATTGCATTACTGATTACGGGTCTGGGCGTTGGTTTTGCTTCAGGGCTTTTGGGTGTCGGAGGATGTTTCATCATGATCCCGGTGCAATTCTGGGTCCTGAAATCGATTGGCGTAGATCCTACCATTGCCATCCGGATTGCTTTCGGAACAAATTTGCTGGTGGTTCTTCCCACGGCCTTTAGCGGGGCCATGACCCACCATAAAAAAGGAGCTGTCGTCTGGAAGGCGGGTATCACCCTGGGAATTACCGGAGCTATCGGTGCATTTTTCGGGGGCTTCATCGCTGCACACTTGCCAGGGAAAATCTTAAATATTGCTTTCGGAATAGCTGTGGTCTTAGGCGCGCTTCGGATGCTCACGGCCAGGCCGCCGCAAATCACGGAGGAACCATCCGACAGTCTGGCCGCCTTTATCCTCTGGGGAATCCCCCTGGGTATTGTTTCCGGCATCATAGGTATCGGCGGTGGCGTGCTCATGATCCCTATCATGGTCTATTTTTTGAGGTTCAAGATGCACCAGGCCGTGGGCACCTCTACGGCCCTGATGATCTTCACGGCCGTCGGCGGATCACTTTCCTTCCTGATCAATGGATTAGGGGTTCAGGGCCTCCCGCCTTACTCAACGGGGTACCTGAACTGGCTTCAGTGGATACTGCTGGCCGGTTGCAGCATTCCTATGGCCATCGTTGGGGCGAAAACCGCACACCTTCTTCCGGCCAAGCAGCTCAAGTACATCTTTATCGCGGTGATGTTTTACATGGGGCTCAAGATGATCGGGGTGTTTGCGTGGTTTCACCTACCCATATGAAACCTTCTTTGCCTCGGGCTTGGAAGGAAAAAGGACATCATGTCAGAAGAAGATTTTACAAGAAATTTTTCACCGGCGTGGTTCGCATCCGTCATGGGCACCGGGATACTGGTCCTCGGCTCTTCGACGTTTCATGTGGATTTGATCCTTCTATAATCAAATCCACACAAAACGTCGAGGAACCTTTCTTTCTCTTTTCATGCCACTCACAAGCTCCATCTCTCATCCATTCCGGGCTTTTTTTGTAAGCTTATTCCTTTGAGGAAAGGCATGCCCTCCCTCAGCCCACCCTTTAGGTCCAGGCGCCGGGGCTAGTGGGAGATCCAAAGGGCCGGTTCCTTGAGTTCATTGAACAACCGATCGCAAACCGACCCGTAAAAAAGCATGTCCATCATTCCTCTTCCCAGCCCGGCCCTGCCCACGGCCACAGCGGCGTATTTCCCTTCCTCGCTCTCTTTCATGATGGCCTTGGCTATATTGGTCTCTTCTAAAACCTTACGATCCGTTTGATCAGGGGGAAATCCATTCTCCTTGAGGAGTTCTTCAGCCCTTTGAAAAATGGATTCCTCCTCTTTCTGTGCCTTTCTCGTTTTTTCCACCTGCAACAGGGTGACCCTGTGATGAAGCTGATCCGCCAGTATGAATCCCACATGGTCGGCAGCCCGGTAGGCCAGTTCGGAGCCGTCCAGACAGAGGAGGATGTTCTTTCGTCCCTTTCCTCCCCCCCGGCAAATCCAAAGGGGAAAGGACATCTTTTTTTGCAAGAGGTCCCTGCTGACGCTTTGGCCGAAAACCCCTTCGAACCAGGAAAGCCCCCGGGGGCCCAGGGCAACGGCGTCATATTGGCCCCTTTCCCCTTCATGAACGATATCCGTCACTTTGGAAACCATACCCTTTTTGAGTTTCATTTCCAGCCCTTCTTCCGTAAAACCCAGGGCCAATGCCTCTTCTCTGGCTGCCTCAAGTGCCCCTTTACCCGTTTCGGACCACTGTCTTTCCTGGACCTTGGCTGCCCTGAGGCTTTCGCGGACCCCTTCCCCCTGAAGGACGGAAGGAGGCTTCGGTGTTACGTAAAAAAGGGTCAATTTCACGTCCTTCTTTTGGGGAAAAAGCTGCGCGATACATTGAATGCTGTTAAGAGATCTCGGATCTTCACTGATGGTGACAAGAAGACTCTTTTGCATGGTATTTCTCCTGTTGGATCAAAACAATAGACAATAGAGTGAACCACTCAGATTTTTGCCGATTTTCGACCATCACCTTACCCTTCTCCGGAAATCCAATCACCAGTGGGGCTGGTTACCGATCCGGCGGCCCATGACCTCCAGGGTGTCATGCGCAACCATGAAGGCATCGGGATCCCGGCGCCGGATCAGGGCCTTCAGGCGGGGCAGTTCCTTGAAGGCCACCACCGTATACAGAATATGTTCTTCCTTTCCAGTGAAACCGCCTTCACCCCTGAGAACGGTATAGCCCCGGTCGATCTCGCTCATGATACCCTCTCCTATCTCCTTCCAGTAGGGGGAAATGATGAAGACCGCCTTCCGCTGGCTCAATCCCGTAACCACCAGGTTGAGCATATAAGAGGTCACGTAGATGAAGATCAGGGTATAAAGAGCGCTTTCAAGGGAGAAGATCACGCCGGTAAAGAACAGCAGGCAAGCATTAAAGGCGAGATTGGTGCTGCCCAGCCTTATGGAGAAACGGGAGAGCATGATGACAGCCAGAATATCCAGTCCACCGGAAGACCCGGCGGACCTGAGAATAATCCCGGCCCCGGTTCCTGTAAGGATCCCTGCAAAAAGGGCGCTGAGGACCTTGTCCTGAAGGGGGATGGAGACCTGTACGAACTGAAGGGCAAGAGAAAACATGACCATCCCCAGGATGCTGTACAGGAAAAACCGCTTCCCGACGTATTTCCATCCAAGGAAAAACACGGGTACGTTTATGATGAAGTAGAGAAGACCCAAGGGAAGAAAAGGGAGAAAATAGTGAATAATGAGTACCAGGCCTGAGAACCCGGCGCTCACAAACTTGTGGGGTATCAATATGCCGTTCAGGGCCAATGCGCAAAGGGAGCTTCCCGCGGATATGAGAACAAGGTTGCGGAGGATGTCTTTTAAGAGAAGAAGACTTGATTTCTTTTTTTTCAAAAAAACCATGGCCATTGTCTCTTTTTCCGGGATTCATAAGTTATTTTACGCGATTCCGTTCCGTTTCCAAACAAAATTCATCTTCTGGGTGTAACAGGGCAGGCGCGGAAATCAGGCGAAATGAGGCTTTCAAGGGTTTCATGGAGATAGGATAATCGATTCTGAAGGCTTTGCGGATCAAAGGAGTACCAATAAGCCAAGAACAAAACACCCCCAGAAAAAGACTGGGGCATGAATCCCCGTTTTTCCGCCGGTCGGGTATGTTTAGCCCCCCTATCTCAGGGAGCGAACCAGGCGGACGGAATTCATGGAGGACTTCGGGAAGAAAATGACAAAACCCATGTGATAATTTGCCTTCCAGGCCGTGTTCAAATCCCTGGTATCGGCGCTCCAGATATATCGCTGGGCCTTGTCGAAGATGGGATCGATGAAAAGGTCGCTGTTCCGCCAGGATCTTTCCATCAGGGACAAGAGCTCCTCAAGGGTCGGAAGTCGCCAGTCGGTATATCCCGCAAAGGCCTCCCTGTTGGCAGCCTCCGCATAGGCCCGGGCCTCTTCCCAGGTCATGGGGTCAGGCGACCCACTCTTTTGCCACATGAGCCCGGTGGCCTTATCGGTCACAGTGCCGTCCCCGTTGTCCACAAAGGCATTGTCAAAGTCCCCTTCCGGGTTACAGAAATCCCCGTTGTAATTCCAGCAGGTTGAATAGAAATGGAGTTTCTCGAGCATTTCCCTGACGTTCATAGGGGAAAGGCTCTTGGGCCTGTCCCTCAGGACTATGGGTTTTAAGGGTTTTGGAGGAGGAAGGGAGGCGACCTCCAAGGCTTCCTTCTCCGGTGGGGGTGCTTCTTCAACCGTGGGAGGGGGCGTCTGTTTGGGGGTCTCCTTTTCCGGCTCTTCGGTCACCTTCGGTCCAGGGGTCTCGACTTCCTGGGGTGCCGGTGCAACCTCCGGTGAAAGGGCTTCCTCCTCGGTCCCTTCCTTTCCGGGCTCGGGAGGGGCGGGAGTTATCTCCTCCCTCTCCTTTACGCTTTCCTCCGGAAATGAGATTTCGGGCCCTTCAGGGATTGCTGCGATAGTGGGAGGTGGTGCGACTTTTTTCTCAGGCTCCTCTTCGGCGGGTTCTCGGGTTGTAAGTGCCGGGATCTTGTCACCCGGGCCCTTGGTCTCCTTTTCGGCCATCATTTCTTTTACGCTCGGGGCGGGGGCCGATATCATGATTTCTTCTTGTCCTCCCTTGGCGGAAAGGGCAAGGCTCTCCTCACGGTCAACTTCCACCTTGGGTGTTACGGTCTCTTTTGCACGGGCCTCTTTCTGACCAGGAGGGGTCACCGCCTCCTCCTTTCTCTCTGATCCAACAGGCATTTTTTCCGCAGTTTCAACCTGAACTGCAGAGGCCACGGCAGGCACGGCTTCCCCCTCTCCCCCCCGGGCCGCCGTTTGCACCAGAGGCATCTCCATCATCCCTCCGGCCAGGATCTTGATATATGGAGCCTGTTTCTCCGGATTCTCAACTGACCACATGCCCATGCCTTCCTTCACAAAGGCGGAGAGTTCAGCCAGGGAAACGATCCCGTCCCCGTTGCCGGCAGAAGTCATATCCGCCTCTCCTTTCAGCCCCCTCATTAAAAAGGTAGCGAAAACACCGTGTCCCGTATCCGGGTCCGTATGGGAAAAGAACCCTTTCCTCGCTCCGTAGAAAAGGGCCGTCACCCCCCGTTTGAAATATCTGTCAGGATAAAGCCCCCTAAAGTCCCGATATCCTTGAACGGTGATTTCCTCCCTGGAAGCGTCCAGCATGAGCAGACTCCTCTTAACCCCCGTCTTCTTGAAGAAATCCAACACCTCCTGCATGGGCAAAGCGGTGGTCCGAAGCCGGGCGAGTCTTGTATCCTGGAGGGCCAGGAAGGACCCGCCTGAAGGGCTCATGATTCCCTGTCCAGAGAAAAAAAACAGGACGAGGTCCCGGGGCTTGATGATCTCCCTGTAACGTCGGAAGAGGGCGAGAATATTCTTGCGGGAAGGGAAGAGGGGATCCCGGCGGTCCAATTCATCGCTCAAAAGAAACACCTTCCGAAATCCTCCCTTTTCCCGAAGGACCTCGGCAATTCCCCGGGCATCGCCACCACTCCCCGGTGAATCAACGATTCGGGGATCCTCGTAATTGCTGATGCCAATGCAAAAGGCCCATCTGTCACCTTCACCGGCGCCAAGAGGAGTCCCGGGATCGGCCGAAGCGCGGGAAAAAAGGCAGGAGAAGAACAAAACCTCCAGGAAAAAAATGGTCAGAAAGAACGGGATCTTTTTCATCCATGACTCCGGGAGCTATGGGTTTTTCAGAAATTACTTTTTAATTGGGGGGGCTGTCAAGCAGCATGTTTCTCTCATTCCCCACTCGAAGGTTTTCATTGACACCCTTTTTCAAATAGGATAGACGACATCCATAATCCGTCCGCGAACAACCGGCTTCCGGTTTTTCTTCGATGGAATGCGAAGTTCGCGGAACGGCAGGAGGCTTTGCTTGAGTCCAACTGGGAGGGGATACAACTCCGGAATGGATACCGGATCGATATCGCCCCATTGGAGGTGCTCCGAGGAGTTCGGGGTGCCTCTTTTTGTTTTTCCCCACCGGAGGGGAAGGAGGAGAAAATGGACAGAAAAAAAGTGACCATCGCGGAATTGCACCAAAAAAAGGTCTCGGGACAAAAAATCACCATGATGACGGCCTACGATTACCCCACTGCAGCCCTCGTGGACGAGGCCGGCATCGACACCATTCTCGTTGGAGACTCACTGGGGATGGTCGTGTTGGGTTATGAATCCACCGTCCCCGTGACCATGGATGAGATGATTCACCACTGCAAGGCGGTCACCCGGGCCGTAAAGGGGGCTTTCGTGGTGGGTGACATGCCCTTTATGTCCTATCATGCCAGCGTGGAAAAAGCCATCGAGAACGCCGGCCGGTTTATCAAGGAGGCGGCCTGCGATTGCGTCAAGCTTGAGGGTGGAAGCGAGATGGCACCCGTGGTCCAGGCCATTGTACGCGCAGGCATTCCGGTCTGCGCCCATATCGGTTTGACCCCCCAAACGGCCACCATGCTCAGCGGCTTCAAGGTCCAGGGAAAGGACGCGGAGAGCGCCAAGGCGCTGGTCCAATCGGCCGAAGACCTCGAAGAGGCAGGGGCCTTCATGATCGTGATGGAATGCATCCCGGATCTCCTGGCCTCCAAAATCACCCGGAAACTCCGCATTCCCACCATCGGGATCGGGGCCGGAAAGGACTGTGATGGGCAGGTCCTGGTGTACCATGATCTTGTGGGACTCTTTGAACGCTTCACCCCCAAGTTCGTGAAGCAGTATATCAACCTCGCCCCTAAGATCAGGGAAGCCCTGGCAAAGTTTAAGGCCGAAGTGGAGGAGGGGAGTTTCCCGGGCCCCGAACACACCTTCGCCATGCAACCCGAGGAGGCGAAGAAAATCGAGTAAAGGAAGACGCCGGGACCCGGGTCGTTTCGGCAATTGGGGGATTTCCGGCAAGACAACGGGCTTTGAGGAGCCCTTTCAGGGAGGAGCAGCATGAATTTTCTCGTAGTTGGGGCCGGTGCTATGGGTTGTCTCTTTTCCGCGAGGCTCAAGGGAGCCGGGTATGAGGTGGCGCTGCTGGAAAAGGTTCCGGAACGGGCCCGTCGGATCAACGAGCAAGGGATCCGGGTGGAAGGGATCAGCGGCGAATACACGGCCCACGTCCAAGCCTTCATCGAAGTGCCCTCCTTTTCGCCCGATGTCGTCCTTATCTGCGTAAAGTCAACCGACACCCGCAAAGCGGCTGAAGGGGTAAGGGCCTGTGTCGGTCCCGAATCCCGGATTCTGACCCTTCAAAACGGCCTCGGGAACGTGGAGATCCTGGAGGAAATTTTCGGAAAGGACAGGGTTCTCGGGGGGGTTACGGCCGAGGGAGCGACGGTCCTGGCTCCCGGCCATATTCGCCATGCTGGGCGCGGGGAAACCCTGATCGGACCCCGGAGTGGAGAAGGGAACCCGGTGGAGGAAATCGTTTCCGCTTTCAACCGCGCCGGCTTCAAGTCCCGCTCCATCGAAAACGTCCAGGACCTTATCTGGGGAAAGCTCATCATCAACGTGGGGATCAACGCCCTTACCGCCCTGACGGGCCTCAAAAACGGCCGGCTGGTCAAGTTTGAAGGCACCCTGGCCATTATGGAAAAAGCAGTGGAGGAGGCAGACGCCGTGGCCCGGGCCAAGGGAATTCACCTCCCTTACCCGGACCCCCTAGCCCGGGTAAAGGAGGTGTGCGAGGCCACGGCCGAAAATGTGGCCAGCATGCTGCAAGATATCCTGAATAAAAAAACCACGGAAATTGATTTCATCAACGGGGCGATCGTGCGGGAAGGTGAGGCCCTGGGGATACCCACACCGGTTAATTTCACCCTGACGGCACTGGTCCGCACGATCCAGAAGAGTTACGATGAGCGGATATTTTAGGGGTGCCCCTCTATTAAAACGAATCAGATAGGCCGGGTGAGCCGGATTTTCCATTCAATTTTGTCCCCCACCCCCCGGGTCTTGACCTCCTTGATCAGTACATTTTCGTGTCGGTCAGGGAGGGTCAGGGAAGCGTTGATGCCCTTTACAGTGGTATCACGGAAAATACTCCCCGTGACCCGAACTTCCGGAACCCCTTTCTCTGCCTGGCGCCTGGCGTTCAGCTCCGCGATTTTATCCTGAATCCCCCTGATCTCCTCCTCAACTGGTACGGCCTTCTTTTCAAGGTCCGACTTCTCACCGGAGAGCCGGTCCTGCTCTTCAAACAGCCCCTCAAGATCCTTTTCCCTCCCCTCTATCCGTTCTTGAAGGGCCTTCATAGTGGCCTCAATCCGTAAGCGCTGCTCTTCGTCTCCGGCTGCCTCCGGTTCCTGCATCTTTTCCTGGAGTTGCTTCAAGGTCATTCTATCCCTGTCCTGTTCCTGGGCCAGGTTGCCGAGTTCTTCTTGGGCCTTGTCGGATTCCTTCTTGATCTTTTCAAGACGGAGCCTGATTTCCCGTATTTTCTCTTCCTTGGCCGCCAATTCCTCCCTTAAAGACTCGATCGCCTTTCGGATTCTCATGTCTTCGCCCACGATCAGGGTGCAGGGTTTGGTTTTCTCCGAACCGATCTGGCCGGCCCGGATTCCTTTCTTGGCTGAGATCATGGAAGAGAAAACCACGCCCTCAGGGATACTCAAAGAACCGCTCGTCTCAATCCGGGAGTCAATGATCTCCTTTTCGATCACCACGTCACCCCCGGCCTCGATCTGAGCATCCCGAACGAATGTGGAACTCACCAGCCCTCCGGCCTTCATGCGGGTACCGATAATTCCCCCGGAAACCACCACGTCCTCCTGGGATTCAATCTCGGCCCGTAGGATTTCTCCCGCGAAAATCTTGACCCCTTTGACCTGGAGACCGTTCTGTACCGATCCGGAAACCCGGATATCCCCCTCGAATTCGATGTTCCCCCTCTTGATGTCCACGTCCCCGTCGATTTCCAGGAGAGGAAGGACGGAGATACATCCGTCCGCCTGGATGACCGGCCTCCCATCGACCTCCGCGATCACTTTGAGAGCTTCCCTGGAAAGGCTCACTCCCGGTCCCGCCCGGAAAGGAGGACTTTCAGGCATCGGTGGGGGAATAGGATTTCCAAAAACATCCATCCCCACCTCCCCCTCCTCCGGGAAGTATTCAGCCAGGACATCTCCACGTTTTACCCGGGAAAAATCGGGGCGCCCCTCCGAACCCTTTGTGTCGTCCCCGGGCTGGGGTCGGTCGAAGTAAAATCTTATTCCTCGCTCTCCCGCTTCCTCCGGGGGAGTGCCTTGAGCGACCAGGAGGTGTTTCCCCTCCCCGAACTGGCTCTCCAGGTATCTCTGGATAAGAAAATCCTCGATAATCCCATGAACGATCCCGTGGGACCGGAGAAAGGCCTTGACATCGGCGAGGGTCACAGGTATCGGAGGAAGCCCTTCATCCTCCCGGGGTACAAGAAGCGCGGTCAGCCTGTCTTCGGAGACCTCCAGTCGGAAGGGTGGGCCCTCTCTGGATACCCGGGGTGGTGCAACCGCCTCCGACTCTCCCTCCGCTTGTTCCTGGTGAAGGGCCTCCTGTCGCCTGAGGATTGAATCTCGTTGTTGCGGGGTCATTGTACCGGATCGAACCAGAAGTTCACCAATGGAGACCACAACCTTTTTTTTCTTGAAGATCCTTTTTTGCTGTTCCAGGGCATGATTCACGTCATCCTGGGTGGCGAACTGGTTCTCCACCGCGAGGCGGCCGAATCTCAAGTCCGCCTGCCTGGTCTGGATCAAGGACTGAACAGAGAGGAGAAAATTCAACTGGTTTTCATTAATCACCCCGCGATGGAGGAGAAGCTGGCCCAGGGGCACGGATTGCCCCTCCTTCACCATCTTTGCCTGCTCAAGGACCACTTCCATCACCTGTTCCCTGGAGGCGAACATATATTTAACCGTCAGCTTTCCGATCAGGAGGGTACCGTCATTACAATCGATCCCCTGGGCCTCGGCCGGCTCGCAGGGATGTTCTTTCTCATCCGCACCCTTCACCGGGGCCAGGGGGAAGACCGCCCCGCATTGCTTACAGGGAAGGTCCCTGCCCAAAAGGGCCTTGGGGACCCTGTAAGAAAAGTTGCAAACAGGGCAATATACGATCTGATGCTCTTTTTCGGTCATTCAACCCTCACTTTTGAAGGGCACAACAAAGAACTAAAAATTTGTGAAGGTACTATAAAACAAAATCATCCTTTTGTAAAGTATATTATTTTGGTCAAAGTTGGGGATTATACTCCTGGAAAAGGACTTTTGATGCTCATTTTGTTTTGACATCATAAGGCCTATATGGTAGGCGATATACGCTTGGGAGAAAACTTATCAGGCCGGAGGTTGGCGATGTTTGAAATTCTTAAGAGACAGGAAATGGCGGATGGGACGGTGGTCATGAACGAGATCAGCGCGCCCCTGATCGCCCAAAAGGCCAAACCGGGGCAGTTTGTCATCCTGAAGGCCAACGAAACGGGAGAGCGGATACCCCTTACCATGGCGGATACGGATCCCAAGAAGGGGACCATCACGATCATTTACCAGGTGGTGGGCAAGTCGACCGCTCTTTTCAAGACCCTTCAAGCCGGGGACAAGTTTCAAGATGTGATCGGCCCTTTAGGCAGACCCACGGACCTGGAGAAGGTGGGCACTGTGGTTTGCGTGGGGGGAGGAACGGGAATCGCTGTTCTCCATCCCATCACCCGAGGACTCAAGGAAATCGGAAATCACGTGATCGCCATCATCGGGGCCAGGAGCAAAGACCTCCTCATTCTGGAAGACAAGATGAAGGCTGCCTCCCATGAACTTCATGTATGCACGGACGATGGTTCTTACGGGCACCATGGATTTGTAACCGAGGTCCTGAAGGAGGTGCTCGAAAAGGACAAGGTGGGCCTGGTGGTCGGCATCGGGCCTGTGCCTATGATGAAATTCGTTTCCAAGATGACGGCCGAATACAAGGTCAAGACCCTTGTCAGCTTGAATGCCATCATGGTGGATGGAACGGGAATGTGCGGCTGCTGCAGGGTCAGTATCGGGGGAAAGACGAAATTCGCTTGCGTGGACGGCCCCGAGTTTGACGGACATCAAGTAGACTTCGAAGAGTTGGCCCAGCGCCTCGAAGCTTATAAGGATGAAGAACGACAGGCCTACGAGAGATTCATGGCCGAATGCCGGGCCGATTAGACGGTTGTTTTTCCATTGCACCCCCGGCCCCAAACCTTCGACAGGTACCGCCTGCCGGTAGATTTCAAGATTGAGTATGATTTCCCCCCTGGAATCGGGGACCCCGGAGGGGTGAAGGAAAGACGCTCGAGTGCATGGTCGATAGGGTGGAGGAAATCCAGGCCAAGGGAGGAGAAAGATGCCAGAGAAAGCGCAAAAAAAGGAAAAAATCCCCCGGCAACCCATGCCGGAACAAGAACCCGAGGTAAGACGCAGGAATTTCAAGGAAGTTCCCCTCGGGTATACCCCGGAATTGGCGATGAAAGAGGCCGAAAGGTGCCTGCAATGCAAGAAACCCAGTTGTATGGAAGGATGTCCCGTGTCGGTGAACATTCCCGAGTTCATCAAGTTCATAAAGGAAGGGGATTTCACCAAGGCTATTCGAAAAATATGGGAACGAAACGCCCTTCCTGCGGTGTGCGGCAGGGTCTGCCCCCAGGAAATCCAGTGTGAAGGCAAATGCATCCTCGGGAAGAAAGGGGAACCTGTTGCCATCGGAAACCTGGAACGCTTTGTGGCCGACTGGGAAAGGGTCAACGGCAAGGGAGAGCTGCCCCCCAAGGCCTCCCCCACCGGGAAAAAAGTGGCCGTGGTGGGTTCCGGTCCTGCGGGGCTTACGGTTGCGGGTGACTTGATCCTCAAGGGTCATGAAGTAACCATATTCGAAGCCTTCCACAAACCAGGAGGAGTCTTGACTTACGGCATCCCCGAATTCAGGCTCCCCAAGGAGATTGTTTTCTCAGAGGTCCATTTTCTTGAAAGGCTGGGATGCCGGGTGGAATGTAACGTGGTGGTCGGCCGGACCATCACCCTGGATGAAATCTTCGCCCAAGGGTTCGACGCGATCTTTGTGGCCGTTGGTGCGGGGCTGCCGAGCTTCCTGAACATCCCTGGCGAAAATCTGATCGGTATTTACTCGGCCAACGAATATCTCACCCGGTCCAATCTCATGAAGGCATATCTCTTTCCTGAATATGACACGCCCATCGCCCATGGAAAAAACGTGGTGGTCATCGGGGCGGGAAACGTGGCCATGGATTCCGCAAGGACCGCAATGCGGCTTGGCGCGGAAAAGGTGCGCATCGTATACCGGCGATCCAGGGCCGAGATGCCTGCCCGGGCCGCGGAAATACACCACGCTGAAGAAGAAGGGATCGAGTTCTTCCTCCTCACCGCCCCCACGCGGTTCATAGGGGATGAAAAGGGGAGGGTGACAGGGATGGAATGCCTCAAGATGGAACTCGGGGAACCGGACGATTCAGGCCGCCGTCGACCGGTGCCTGTGGAAGGCTCGGAGTTCGTCCTGGACTGCGACCTGGCCGTGATCTCCGTCGGGGCCGGGGCAAATCCTCTCTTGACCCAGTCCACTCCGGATTTGAAACTAAACAAATGGGGATATATCCTGGCTGACCCCAAGACCGGAAAAACGACCAAAAAGGCTGTCTGGGCGGGCGGCGATATTGTGACGGGTCAGGCAACGGTCATCCTGGCCGCCGGGGCAGGGAGAATCGCCTCTGATTCCATTCACGATTATCTGACTTGGGGCTGGTAATCAAAATTCCCTGACAGGCTGTTGAAAAACGTAGCGAGCGCAGTAGTTGTTTTTCAACAGCCTGCTAAAAGGGGGGCAGGATTCTTTTGTGAGCCCTTTTTAATCACCGGAACAAACTTCTTTGCACTATCCGAAACGGTCCCCCCGCCTCTATTTCCCCCCGGCAACAACCGATCCGAGACCTTTGAAAAACGTTCAATTTTGTTCAAGGTCAAGGAAGGCGAAAATTTCAACCGCAGGAATACATTTAGTATTTTGAGGATTGAAATTTGAGCCTGACGCCGCAATTGCTCCGATCCCTTACGTGGGATCAATGGTTCCGTATTTTTCGGTGTCCCGGAGAGATGAGAGAGAGACAAAGACTTTTTCCCGGTAATACGCCAACTCCTTGATGGATTCGAGGATGTCACTCATGGCAAGGTGGGCTTTATTCTTCTTGTAGGGAGGAAGGGTGGGATACCACCGAGAAACAAGTTCCTTGATGGAACTGACATCGATGTTTCGGTAATGGAGGAAAGACTCCAACTTGGGCATATGGCGAATCAAGAACCTGCGGTCCTGCCATACCGAATTCCCGCAAAGGGGGGACTCCCCTGTCTTGCAATGAGATGAGAGAAACTTGAGCGTTTCCTCCTCAGCCTGTTCACAGGTGAAGGAGGAGGCTCGTACCCGGTCCAGAAGCCCGGATTCTTCGTGCTGGGTTTTGCTCCAGGGGTCCATGCCGCCGAGGGAAGCCTCCGGGTAGTGAATGGCGATATTCGGCCCACGGGCCAGGATGTGGAGGTCGCCGTCGGTCACCAATGAAGCGATTTCAAGGATGACTTGTTTTTCAGGGTCCAGGCCGCTCATCTCCAGATCGATCCAAATCAAAGGCCTGCTCATTCTTTCCCCTCCAGGCTCATGTACGGCAACATGCTGATTTCAGTGACTATAGGAGAAAACCACCCCACTGTCAAAGCAAATCAGGCCCACCACCTCCGGGTAGAAACCGCAAAAACAAAGCGGCGACCGGGGGAATCGCCCTTACACCCATTGACACCGAGGAGCCCCGACTCTTTTCCGGCAACTACCATGGGGGCCCGAGGGCCGGGACCTAAATCGCGTTGATTTTTAAACAGGATTTGGTAAAGTACTTGATCTAATCGAGAGATGGCGGTAAATCCGGGGGATCTCGGGTTAGCGCCCATTCATAATCAGGCTGTTTTATTCAAGGTCAAGCCTCCGGCCTAAGGGAGGGTGAAAACCTTAATCCTAGGAATATGCTAGAGTATTTCAAGGACAAAAATATGCGCCTGATCCAAAAACTGAGGGGAAGGGGCCATTTATGGATGGGCGCGGATTAATCTCCAAAGAAAAACGGTGCAGGCATGATCAAACGTTATACACGCCCTGAGATGGGCCGCATATGGGGGGATGAAAACCGGTTCGCAAAATGGCTCGAAGTGGAAATTGCGACTTGCGAGGCCATGGCCGAGCAAGGCCTGATTCCCAGGGAATCCCTCGAAAATATCAAGAACCGGGCCAGCTTCTCGGTTGAGCGGATACTGGAAATCGAAGAGGAAACCAAGCACGATGTAATCGCCTTCCTGACTAACCTGGAAGAATCCATCGGCCCGGATTCCCGTTTCATCCACTTGGGTCTGACCTCTTCCGACGTACTGGACACCAGTTTCGCCTTACTCCTCAAGGAGGCCATGCAGCTGATCCTGAGGGATCTTGAGGAATTCATGACCGTGGTCCGCGAAAGGGCCCTTGAGCACAAGTACACCGTTATGATCGGTCGGTCCCATGGTATTCATGCCGAACCCATCACCTTCGGCCTGAAGCTCGCCAACTGGTACACGGAGTTGAAACGGGACAAGAAAAGGCTGGAGGAGGCCCTGGAAGTCATCGCTTACGGCAAGATATCCGGCGCGGTGGGAACCTTTGCCAACGTCTCTCCCGAAATCGAGGCCAGAGTATGCCTAAAGCTGGGCCTGAAACCCGCCGAAGTATCCACCCAAATCCTCCAGCGCGACCGCCATGCCCAGTACTTTGCGGCCTTGGCCATCCTTGCGGGGACCATGGAACGAATAGCCGTAGAAATCCGTCATCTTCAACGCACCGAGGTCCTGGAGGCCGAAGAGCCCTTTGGAAAAGGACAGAAGGGTTCCTCAGCCATGCCCCACAAAAAAAACCCCATAGGATCGGAGAATATCTCTGGTCTCGCCCGGCTGGTCCGATCCAATTCCCTGGCCGCCATGGAAAATATCGCCCTCTGGCATGAACGAGATATCAGTCATTCTTCCGTTGAAAGGGTGATTGGCCCTGACAGCACCATCCTTGTGGATTTCATGCTCACCCGTCTTACCGGCATCGTCCGAAACCTAGTGGTTCATCCTGAAAAGATGCAGGAAAATCTCCAGATGTTGAAAGGTCTCATCTTTTCCCAGCAACTCCTGATGAAACTTGCCGCATTGGGCCTCAAACGGCAGGAGGCCTATGAACTGATCCAGAAAAATGCCCTGCAGGTATGGGAAACCGGCCGGGATTTCAAATCCCTGCTTCTGGAAGATGCTGAAATCACGAAGCACCTTTCCAAAGAGGATATCGAAGAGGTTTTCAGCATCGATTACCATCTCAAGCACGTGGACGACATCTTTAAACGGGTCTTTGGTTGACCACCCGGTTCCTTTCAAGAAATTTGGGGCCATGGGTGGTTGCCGAAGTTTCCGAGTACTTTCCGGGAACCGAGATCAACCGTCCCCATTCCAGAGGGACGATGTATGTTGAAAAATCTGCGGTCAAAAGGAGTATGGCCCCAAGTAAGCGGCCGCCCACGACCATTACCACAACCACATGAAACCGATGATGAAAGGGATGACGAGAAGACGGCATAATTTCCTGCGATCAAAGCCAATTTTATTTCACTGTTATTTCCTGTTCCTGACATTCGTTCTCCTCCTCCAACCCCTTCCTTTCCTGGCCGACGCCTCCATGCCCCCCGGCGAGGGAAGGAGGAAAGTGCCCGCGGCCCTTTTGAAATGGCCGGAAGGGGGTTCGCCTTACGCCGTCCTGGTCGACAAGTCCAGGCAAAAGGTATACCTTTATCATAGAGATTCTCCTTTCAGGCCCAAAAGGGTGTATGATTGTTCCACCGGGGAGATGCCGGGTCCAAAGACCAGGACCAACGACCGAAGGACTCCGGAAGGGATCTACTTTTTCACTAAAAGCTTCACAGACCGGGAGCTTTCGCCCATTTACGGAATACGGGCCTTCCCCATCGATTATCCCAACCCGATCGACACGCGGATGGGGCGCGACGGGTACGGGATATGGTTCCATGGAACAAACAAACCTTTGAAACCCCGGGACACGAACGGCTGTATCGCACTCAGGAACGAAAGCATTGATGAGTTGGCGTCTTTTATCAAGCTCTACGACACCCCGGTTATCATCAGCCGGGAAATTAAGCTGGCCGATCCCATGGAGGTAACCAAAGAGGCCGCGGCCCTGGAGAAAATCATCGAGGGATGGAGAAAGGCTTGGGAATCAAAAAATATTCCCACTTATATGTCCTATTACAGCCGATGGTTCCACGCCGGGGACAAGGACTGGAAGGCATGGAAGGCTTACAAGAGCCGATTGGCCAAAAAGTATCGGAAGATCCGGGTTGAAATCGAGAATCTCCGACTGATCGAGAGCGACGGCGTTGTGGTAGCCTCCTTTAACCAGCGGTACCGAACCGAAATGCTTCGAAGCGAAGGGGTAAAAAAACTATACCTCCAACAAAACAGCAAAGAGTGGAAGATTGTCGGTGAACACTTTTACGGAAAGGACCGGGGTATCGTCCTGGCTGCCCGAAAAAAGACCAAGGCCCTTTCGCCCGTCCAGGAGATCCGCGCCTTCCTTAATAAATGGGAAAAATCTTGGGAAACCAAAGACTTGAAAACCTATATCTCCTGCTATGACCGCTCATTCAGATCGCGGGGAATGAACCTTACGGAATGGAAACGGTATAAAGAAAGGTTAAACAGGAAATACCGAACCCTCAGCGTGGAGCTTGGCGAGCTGAATATTTCCTTTCTTTCGAAACGAAGGGCAAGGGTGAGTTTCCGACAGGAATACCGTGCCGACGAATACCGGGATGTCGGTATCAAGAAAATCCTGCTTGTCAAAAAGGGCGGGCATTGGAAGATAAGGGAAGAGAAATGGCGTCCCCTGAAGAGATAACCCCTTCGTCTAAGAAAAAGGACCGAAAGGCCCGCCGTCTCACAGTCATGGTCATGCGGGATGTGGGTGGCGTGCGGTCCTTCAAAATCTCTTCCCGTTTTTTCGTATGTGTCAGCCTGTTTTTCATCGCCTTTATTGTCTTATCCATTTTCGCTATCAACGCCTATCTTGATCTGCGCCTCCGGTACGACGATCAATCCGAAAGCCTGGCCGCATGTGTGGAGGCCAATAACCGCCGGGATCGCGAACTCAAGAGGGCCATGGGGCGCATCGCCCTGCTGGAAGATTACGCCAGAGATCTCGAGGGGCGTTTGAAGGAAAAGGTCCAGGTGGCCCGGGAAAACGTTTCCAGGCCGAAGGCAGAACCCAAGGAACAAAAAAAAGATACGTCCTCTCCACCCCCCCCGAAACCAGCCCCAAAGCTGGTGGATGTCAGGGATGTCTCCGTAAAAAGGGAAAACAGCCAAATCACCGTGGAGTTCAAACTGGTAAATCTCAGGCCTGGCCAGGCCCCGGTGGGAGGTTATGTTTATGTGCTGGCCGTCGCCAAGGGAATCGACCCTCCCCTCTATTCGATCCACCCGGAGGTAAAGCTTAAGGACGGAATACCAGCCAACTACAAAAAGGGGCAGCCATTTTTCATTCAAAGGTTCAAGCCCATGAAAGCCCGATTTAACCTGTCACGGTTCCCGACAACCCAGGCCGCCATCCAGGTGCTGGTCTATGATCAAAAAGGAAAAATCCTTTTGAAGAAGGACTTCGAGGCCGATAATGCAACCTAGATCCAAGGTATCTCGTTTCATCTTATCCCTTGTCCTTGCGGTCCTTTTCACCGCAGGGGTGTTCCTTTTCCCCTCTCGGGCCCTTTGCAAGCGTGATCATATCGTATATTTCCCCAATACCGCGTATGAACTAAACATCTACAAGATTTACGGTAAAAAACCCGGGAAGACCCTCATGCTCATCGGCGGGATCCAGGGCAACGAACCGGGGGGTTTCCTTTCCGCAGACCTCTATGCGGATATGAGCCTGGAGAGGGGCAACCTCATCGTGGTCCCCCGGGCCAACTTTTACTCTATTATTCTCAATCAAAGGGGCCCCAACGGGGACATGAACCGAAAGTTCACCCACGAAGAGATCTCATCCAGCATGGAGGACCGAATCGTAACGATCCTGAAGCGGTTGATCAGTGAAAGCGATTATCTCCTCAATCTTCATGACGGTGCCGGGTATTATTACCCCAAGTACATCAACAAATGGCGCAACCCCATGCGCTTCGGACAGGCCATAATCGCTGACTGCGCGGAGTATCGGGTCCCGGGGACCGGGAAAGTGATCAAGCTCCGGGAAATGGCCGAAAGGGTGATCCGGGAAGTGAATCCTCACATTTCAAATGAACTTTATAAATTTCACTTCATGAATACCCGAACAGGTGATCCTGACAGCCCCCACGGGGAGCAACGAAGGTCCGCCACCTATTACGCCCTCACAAGACACCATATTCCAGCCTTCGGCGTGGAAACCTCTAAATTCCTGCCTTCCATAGATCTGAAAGTGCGGTATCACAACCTGGTCATCAACGCCTTTAAGAAAATCTTCGGGATCATTCCCGAGTCCCCCGGGCTCAAACTGGACCCCCCTGCGCTCAAGTACCTTGTGGTTTCCATCAATGGACAGACCCCCATCGTGGTCAAAAAGGGGGAGACCATACGGCTTCACAGAGGAGACATCATCGATGTCACCCACATCGAGTCAAATTACGAGAGGGGCTTGAGCCTGGATATCCTTGGATACGGCGGATTAAACGATTACAGGAAGGCTTTCGGGATCTTCCGGAATACCAGCCTCCTTGTAAGAAAAGACAATCAGAAATTCGCCGAGATTCCAATCAAGATCGTGAAGCGGGATGCCCGCCCCAGAGGCCCCGAGTCAGGGATGCCGAGAAAAGTGGATTACTTTATCATAGAATCCCGGGGGAAGCGGCTTCTCTTGAAAAATGGAGAAACCCTCGAGGTAGTCAAAGGGGATAAGATAAAGATCCTGGATGTCATTCCCCGGCTTCCCATTTCTCCCGAAGTGAATGTCAATTTCAAGGGATTCGTGGGCGACAAGAAAAACAACACGGGAGAAGACCGGGGATACATCATCGATACGGCCCGGGACCTCATGAGGCGTTATTCCCTGAACAAACAGGGTAATATTTACGAAATCATTGTTTCAAAAGGGAAGGTAGTCATAGGTAGGCTGAAGGTGTCCCTGATTCCTCCAAGGCTGGATTTCATGGTTCTCAAGGTCAACAACACTTCCCATTGTCTCATAAGGCCCGGGGAAACCGTGAGTTTGAAGGGTCGGGACCGGATCTGCCTGGAAGAGATCCGGACCAACCTCCACGATGATGGAGATGTTCACTTGAACATCAATGGACGCAGGCTCTATCCCGGTGAGGTGGAGGAACTGGGCCGATTATGCCCGGAGGGAGACGGAAAGCCCTGTCTGGTCCGGGTGACCAAAGGATCCGACCTGCTTGGAAAGGCATATATTCTCCCTAAAGAGGGAACATAAGAGGCCCTTATTCCTTAAGGCCCCGCGTATTCGATTTTCAACACATCATTCCAGGGGTCGGACTTCTGGATCCTGACCGTGATATGTTGCCCCTCCTGTAACATTTGTCCCTCCTGGCGCTTCATTTCAGCCACAAGAAGGAAATCCAGCAGGACCACGCGGTATCTATTTCTCATCTCATCCAGGACGAGGGCAGGAAAGGTCTCGCCCGTGTGTTGTAGAAGGAATTTCAACAACCAGTATCGAGACCGATTTCTTTTCACCGTTCCGAGGTCCCTCAGCGCGACCGAGAGAAGCATCTGGATTTTTTCCAGGTCCTCGGCCGAGTAAACAGGCTTCTTGCCGAGCAGGACATTTCTCAACTGGCGCTGAACCACCAGATCAGCATATCTCCGGATGGGGGAACTGGCATTGGTATAGGCATCCAGGCCGAGACCGGCGTGGGACTTGGCCTCTGTTTCCACCTTGAGGGGGCTCAGTTTGCGGCGCTGCTTGAATACGTAAAAAACATAATTATCCTCGTTCACCGGCAAGCGTTCCCCTGGTTCTTCTTGAGTCCTGTACAGGATGGGAATCCCGTGATCCCTGCAATAGCGGGCGACGAGCCAATTATAGAGAATCATGCACTCGGCGACCATGGTTCGGGCAGGCGTATTTTGATCCAGTGTCTGGAGGACAATCTCTCCTCCCGGATCAACGCGGATGGAAATTTCGGGCAAGGAGAGGACCAGGGCCCCCTGCTCAATCCGCCTGTGTTGAAGAATCTGCGTGAGGCGGTGGAGTGCTGAAAGGGCCTTATCCTCTAAGAAAGTCGCATCCACCTTATCATAATCCAGGCGCTTGTTGACCCTGATTATGCTCCTAATGAACCGGTAATCTAAAAGGTTCCCCTCTCCGTCAAATCTGCAAAGAAGGGAAAGGGCCGCCCTATCCGAGCCTTTGGTCAGGCTGAGGATGCCCTGGGAAAGCTCGGGGGGTAACATGGGGATCTGGGTACGCGGCAAATACAGGGAAGAAGCCCGGTGAAAGGCCTCCTTGTCGAGAACACCGCCTTCCGGAACCGTACCGGCCACGTCCGTGATATGAATCCCGAGGGTAATCTCGCCATCATGAATCTCCACGCTCAGGGCGTCATCAAAATCCTCTGTCATCGGCCCATCTATGGTGAAAACGGAAAGGTCCCGGAGGTCTTCCCCTCCTTCCGCCGCACCAGGGTCCGTCTCCGCCAATAGCCGGGAGGCCCTGAGCACCTCCGGACCGAAGGATCTCCGGATATCATACCGGATAAAATCCAAATTTTCGTCTTCCTCCCAGACTCCGATTTTGCAAAGGATCTTCCGCGCCTCCCCGGTATCCGTAACCCCGGCCCTCTTGAGAAGTTCTTTCCCCTGTTTGAAATCGGGGGATTCCTTCCCAAAGACCGCAAGCTCCACCAAAAGCCTTACGACCTCGTCCCTGCAGGCCGGCTCCTGGACATCCTTGCCATCAAGCACGTCCTGGAGCCACTTGCCTCCCCGACCGAGGAGTTCCTCCCTGGCGGCTTCCTCTTCCCTTTGTTTCAGCATCTGCTCTATCCGCTCCTCGGAGTTCGGGAAAAAGCGCCCGTCTTTCATCTTGAAATAGAGCTTATCTTCGAAAAGGGCCCGGACCAGGGCGGAAACATGTTGATCGCCGACCGCTTCCCCAAAGCAGAGTTCGGCCAGGTACCGGCCCTCGAAGGATCCGGTCTCCTCCTTGAGGAGTTCCCAGAGCGCAGGTACGTCGATCTTTTCCTTGAGCCTTATACGGGCTTCCTCCGCCTGTTTCAATTTTCCCAGGAGTCCTTCCCGCGAATGATCCACTCCCAGGATTTCACTGGAGACCAGCATGGCCCGCTTGGGAGGGAGATTGACCTCTCGATTGGTGGGGGTCAAAAGGTGAAGTCTGTTTCCCTTGTCCTGAAGACACAGGGCGCAGATGAAATTTCCCTGATCTATGTATTCTATGATTCTGCCCTCATACATGGCTTATAGACATTGTGTTTTATTTTCTGGGAGAAATTCTCAAGGCCCATACCATCCTTTAATGCGGACCCGTCAGGGGACGCACCCCCCGGACGGCTACGCCCGCAACCCGCCCTTGTATCACGAAAGCGAATGAAATCCTTGGGAAAGTTCCTGGATGAAAATTGAAGTGAAACCCTTCCCGGGCGGCACACGGTCCAAGGAAACCGGAAAACGAATGAAGCTGGACGATGAGGAACCGTTACCGGAACAAAGCGATACCTTGATTTCCAAGATTAGTAACAGGACACTCCGGCGGTTGTCAACTTCATGGGCCGACAATCTTGACTTATTCGGTGGGCTCCGGTAAGGTTTTTAAAATAAACGGGATTTCCGCGGATCTCCCTGTTTTTCAGATGGAGCCTCAGGGAAAAACAAAAAGTGCTCCATCTTCCCTTACAAGGTCATGATTTCATGAGAATCTTCAGACTTGCGGCATTTTGCATCCTTTTTTCCCTCCTGACCCTCATCCATACAGCAGCATGGGGCGGGGAAAACCGGTCAGCAGGGTCCCATGAAAGCAACTTGACAGGGACGCTTAACCCCGGAGTCTGGCTCGTCTCCTTCATCTGGAAACATATCTCGGCTGTTGACGGAGATCGATGCCCCAGCTATCCTTCTTGCTCTGCGTACAGCCGGAAGGCCTTTAAAAAACATGGATTCTTCATTGGATGGATCATGACTGTCGACCGTCTTATCCACGAGGGACAGGAGGAATACGCCACCTCACCCGCGATCCTTTCTGATGGAAAATGGAAAATCTATGACCCAGTGGAAAACAATGATTTCTGGTGGTACGATCGGAAAAAGAAAGATTCCAAGTAGCCGCCTCTACTTATACCTTTTGGTGGCGGCCACATTTCTGAATCTTCTTTTCCCTTCCTTTCTTCTTTCCTCCCAGATCACCATTGACAGCAAGGATCAGTTCGCCTTTGCCCGCCATCTCATGGAGAAGAAGGATTATGTCCGGGCGATCCTGGAGTTCGAGAGGCTCCTCTATTTTTTCCCTGGAGACGAGAAGGTCCCGGAGGCACGTTACCTGATCGGTGTCTGTCATTTCAGGGGAGGGGACTATGAATCGGCGAGGGAAACGGCCTTTGGACTTTACAGGGATTATCCTGACCATTCGATCGGAGGGAAGGCCCTACTCCTGATCGGGGAATCCTATTATGCCCAGGGAGCCTTTGAGGAGGCGGAGCGCTATTTCAGGATGGTAACCGAAAGATTCAAAGATCCGGATCTAAGAAACAGGGCCCTCTACCGTCTAGGATGGAGCAGGATGAAGGAGAACCGTTGGGATGAAGCTTCTTCCCTCTTCGATCGGGTGGAACCGGAAAGTCCCCTGTACCCAAGCGCCCGGGAACTCGCATCGAAGAGCATCCAAGGAGAAGAACTGCCGGTAAAAAATCCGGTCGCTGCAGGGCTAATGGCAGGTTTGCTTCCAGGCCTCGGACATGCTTACTGCGGGAGATATAAGGATGGGACCGTCGCCTTCCTCCTGAACGGTCTCTTCGTGTGGGCGGCTTACCAGGCCTTTGAAAAGGATCAGGAAATCCTTGGAGGAATCCTGTCCTTTCTAGAAGCCGGGTGGTACTCCGGAAACATTTACAGTGCCGTCAATTGCGCCCACAAGCACAATCGCGCTGTTCGGGACAAGTTCCGCAACCGGCTGAAAGACCGTTTTGATCTTTCCCTTTTCACCTCGGGTGACAAAAACTTAGGTATCGCCCTCACGTTCGATTTCTGATCCCGAAAGAGGCCTTTTTTCCTCTGAAGCACTCCCGCCCCTTTTCTTCAAGGCGGGACTCTGCTACATTTTAAGAACACGATGTGCCCCCTGCCTTCACATGGAGAAGCAAATATGAAGAACACCGTCCATCTTAGGCGTATCGAGACGTTGAAAAAGAAACTCCATGACATGGCAGTGGACGGGGCCTGGATTATCCGGCCTGAAAACAGGCGCTATCTTTCCGGTTTCAAGGCGGAGGACTTTCAGCTCAATGAGTCCTCTGGTTCCCTCCTGATCAGCCGGAAGGCCTGTCTGCTGATCACCGATTCTCGTTACACGGCCGAGGCCGCAAAAGAAGCCCGGGATTTCGAGATTTACACCCTGAAAAAGGATCTTGCTGAAGAATTTCCATCCTTGGTTGACGGTTTGGGCATAAAGGTTCTGGGATTCGAAGAGGATTTTTTGGTTTGGGGTCTCCACCAAAAACTCAACAAAGGTTTGAAGAAACTCCCCGGCAAGGTCCGGCTCACTCCTCTGAAAGGATTGGTGGAGGGCATGAGGGAGGTCAAGGACCAATCCGAAATCAAGGCCCTGGCCGCCTCGGCCCGCCTGATGGACAGTATCCTGGCAAAGGTGATCGATGAACTCGAACCGGGACTTACTGAAAAACAGGTTGCATGGCGGATCGAGGAGCTTGCCCGAGAGGCCGGAGCGGATGGAATGGCCTTTCCGAGCATCGTTGCCTCTGGACCCAACAGCGCCCTTCCCCATGCAGTGCCCACGAAACGTAGACTCCGGAGAAAAGAACCTATAGTGTTCGATGTGGGGATCAATCTGAAAGGATACCGGAGCGACATGACCCGGACCGTGTTCCTGGATACCCCTGGACCCAGCTTTCGGAAAATTTATCGAACCGTGAGGGAGGCACAGCTTGCCGCGCTGGAGGTTATCAAGCCGGGGATTAATACCGCGGAGGTGGATGCGGCGGCCAGAAACCTGATACGGGAATCCGGATTCGGAGAATATTTCGGCCATGCTCTTGGACACGGAGTGGGCCTTGCCACCCACGAAGGTCCAAGACTCTCCCCCAGAAACCCCGTTGTACTGAAGGAGAACATGGTAGTCACCGTGGAGCCTGGAATCTATATTCCGGGCAAGGGGGGTGTGAGGCTGGAAGAAATGGTCGTCCTCCGAAAGAACGGGCCCCGTATCCTGACCGGGGATCCCCATTTTTATGATTTCTAAGGTCTTTCCTTTGTCACGGAAAATCGATTCATACGAGAGGATGGAGATCCCATGAAAAGATTCGAAAAGGATCTCCTGTTGGATAGTTTCATCAGCCACTTGAGGGTGGAACGGGGTCTGTCCGAAAACACCATTCGGGCTTACAGCGGGGACCTGGGGAGGCTCCTGAGCTTTCTGGAGAAAAAGCGTCTTTCACCCGCATCTGTAACCCGGGAAAATTTGGAGACTTATGTGGCAACCATTAAACGATCTCTTTCTCCCAGGAGCACCGCACGCAACCTCTCCGCCGTTCGGATGTTTTTCCGATTCCTGGTCACGGAAGGGATTATTGATCAAAGCCCTGCCAGGTTCCTGGATACACCGAAACTGCCCCGGCGGCTTCCGGACATCCTGAGTCCGAAGGAGGTGGACCTATTGCTCTCCCAACCGGACCCCAGGGACCCCCTCGGTTTACGGGACAAGGCCATGCTGGAGCTGCTCTATGCGACGGGCCTGCGGGTTTCGGAACTGGTCGGTCTCCAGGTGCATCAGGCCAACTTGGAAGCAGGTTACGTGCGCACCATGGGAAAAGGGTCCAAAGAGCGAATGGTTCCCATGGGAACCAAGGCTGCTGAGAGCCTCCGGGAATACCTCAAGGACGGACGGGGGAAACTCTTGAAAGGGAAAAGGTCCCGCAAACTTTTTCTTAACTCCCGAGGCAAACCCCTGTCGCGTCAAGGTCTCTGGAAAATCATCAAAAAGTACGGGCGAATGGCCGGCATCAGAAAGGAGATCCGTCCCCACCTGTTGAGGCATTCCTTTGCGAGTCATCTACTGGAAGGAGGAGCGGACCTGAGGGCCGTTCAACTTATGCTGGGGCATGCGGACATCACCACAACCCAGATCTACACCCATGTAACCCGAGAGCACCTGAGAAGAATTCATGAAAGGCATCATCCCAGACCGTGACGAAGTTTCGTGAAAGCATCACCGAAACGGGGGCTTCCCTCAGACAGCAAGGGAATGGATGGCAGGGTGTCGGCCCTGGGGAAAACCGGATAAGAAGGCGGGAACTCCATGGCCAAAGTCATTGAACTCAGAGTACGGGGAACGAATGCTCCCGGAAAACTCATAACCTCCAGGCCCTGGGAATTCAGATGCTCTCCCTGGATCTCGAAATATTTTCTTCAAGTGCCCAAGGGCCTTTATAAAGAAAAGGGACCGGCGGATTCCCCGGAGCCCACGCCCAGACACCTGGAAGTGAGGGGAAGCGCGGCTTACACCGTCCAGGCCGCTTTCGCCTATCGACACAACGAGGAAAAGATGCGGGAGGTCTATTATCTGGCCGGACTTGTGGACTGCATGATCAACCGGGTAAATCCATTGTTGAGAACGAAATTCATAGAGCACCTCTACGAGAAAATCCTGACCATGAAAGGACTCCTGAATGTCAACTGGTTCGGTACCATGGACCGGGTTCTCCTGCCCCTGGACGGCAGGCTCTTCAACGACCGGGAGTACAGGGAATCCCTTAGCCGGGCGGGTTCGATGCAAGCCCTGTACCGTGTCATCAGGGAAGGGACGGAAAGCATGTTCGATATTCTTTCACAGGAGTATGTTTTCTTTGTGCCCGACAGGGGGAACGGGAATGGAAAAACAATCAGTCGATGATCTCCGGAAAGAAGTAAAGCGATTGAAACAGCATCTGGAGGAAAAGACACGTGAAATCGAATCGCTGAAATGGTCACGCCTCTTTCTTGAATCGATCTTTGACGGTATCAGTGATGAGATCTTGATTTTGGATGATGACTATACCATCCTGAATGCCAACAAGACCTTCCTGGAGAACTACGGGCTGGAAAAAGACAGGGCCGTAGGGAAGAAATGTTATGAGATCAAGCAACATTCGGGAGGCCCATGTGCCTGGGAAAACACCACCTGTCCTCTGGACGAGGCCAGGAACACCGCCAAACGGGTGAAGATGACCCATGAACATACTCCTGACGGGGAGAATGCAAAGAAGTTCCTGATCGACATGTTTCCCATCGTCCTGGAGAACGGGCGCATTTCCTGCTTTGCAGAGATCGCCCGAGAGTTGACGGATTACAAGGCCTTGGCGAGGAGGCTCCAGGCCTCGGAAAAGCGTTTCCGGGCTATCCTGGACACAGCCACCAACGCCATCCTCAGTATCGACGAAAGCCATCGGATCATCCTTTTTAACAAGGCCGCACAAAGAATTTTCGGCTATTCTCCTCTGGAGATCCTTGGAAAGGACCTAGGCATCCTCATTCCTGAGCGTTACGGAGACCACCATGTCTTTGTGAAGCGATTCCTGGAGCGCAGGGAATCTGAGATCATGGGGAAAACTTTGTCTCTTGCCGCCCTTCATAAGGAAGGATGGGAATTCCCTGTCGAACTCAGTCTTTCCCATATAGAATTGGACGGAAGAACCACTTTCACCGCCATCATCAGGGACGTTTCGGAAAGACGGCATCTCGAGAAGAAACTCCTCCAATCCGAACGGTTGGCGGCCGTGGGACAGGCCGTGGCCCATGTGGCCCACGAAATCAAAAACCCCCTCATGATCATAGGTGGATTCACCAGCCAGTTGAAAAAGAGTCTGACCGGCGAAAAGGATCTTCACAAGCTGAACATGATCCTGGACGAGGTGGGCAGGCTGGAGAGGCTTGTGGCCGGGCTGGGCGATTTTACAAAAACCTATCGCCTTACAAAAAAAATGGCGAACGTAAACGATATCCTGCGAGACGTCATGAAGATCATGGCCGAGGTCTATCCTCCCAATCGTTACGGTTTCAGGGAGGAACTCTCTGACCAAATCCAGGAGATCCACTGCGATCCTGATAAGCTGAAACAGGTCTTTATTAACATTGTCTCGAACGGCTTCCAGGCCATGAACGAGGGTGGAAAGATCGCCGTTTCAACAGAGAGTATCCCGGAGGGAGTGGAGATCCGGATCAGCGACGAGGGGGTTGGAATCCCGGAAGAAGACCTCCATCACATCTTCGAGCCTTTTTACACCACACGGGAAAGAGGCTCAGGGCTGGGTCTCCCAATCTCATATAAAATCGTGGAAGCCCATGAAGGGGACATATCGGCCGTCAGTCGACCTGGAAAAGGAACCACCTTCATTATAAGACTGCCTGCCTGCTGATCCATCCCCCCATTAATCCCGCACAACCCTTCCATATTAAACGATAATTTGACTTAAAAATCAGAATGTTAGAGCGAAACAAAAGGGAAGCTTTTTTTCGACATTTTTATTTGACTTGTTCTGACAATATTGATAAAAATGATTTCTTATCGCGGGGTGGAGCAGTCAGGTAGCTCGTCGGGCTCATAACCCGAAGGTCGGTGGTTCGAATCCGCCCCCCGCTACCAGCAAAATCAAGGGTCGACCTTTTTGGTTGACCCTTTTTTCGTCTCTGGTTGCACAAGGTTAGGTTGCGGAGTGCCAATGTCGCCGTTTCCATCGGCTGATAACCCATGGCCGATGCCCAGATCCCATTCAGCTTTTGCAGCTGTGTTGCCCGGCTCGGTCGCCGGCCGCACAGGTTCAATTTAAACCCCCTATCGTTTTTAACCATTCGACACCCCTCCCTATCTGGTCAATAAAGATTCGTTGTTCGGTGTGTACACATTTTTTGGGAAAGACCACTCGCCCTTCTCACAAGGCCGGAACCTCCCTCCTTGACTGGGTCGCAAGAAGCTGATATTTATTATAATTGGTATGATAATGTTAATAGCACATTAAGGAGGAACTAATGCCTACAAAGACAGAACGGATTACCATTCTTGGAACGCCGGAGTTTAAGGCATTCTTGGTTACCCAGGCAAAAAAACAAGGAATCAGCCTTTCGGAGTTTGTGCGTCGGCGTTGCATGAGAGAATCAGAGGACGATGAGCAGGAGATTCTTTCCCAACTGCTCAAAGAGCTCAAGGCGGCCACGAAAAAGGCAAAAAGCTCACTGGAAAAAGGCATAGCGGATGCAAAGAAAATTCTTTCAGAAATGAGGGTGAAGCATGAGTGCGATTAAAGAGGCCATATCCGCGATGAGAGAGGTCCTGCTTCTGACGGGTAAGGTAGACCGGGTCGGGTCATTGCTCAGCCAGATATCCGATGAATTGCGGGACCACGATAGGAGGTTGGTTCGGCTGGAAACATTAGTGGAGGCTGCCCAAAAGCGGCAGTCGCATGATTGACGGGTGAGGCATTTTCCCAATAAAAAACCCATATTGGGTCAGTGGTAGTTTTACGCAGAGAGGTTCCGCCAATCATTTTCCGGATTTTTTAATGGCTATGGGCGGTGTTTTAGTAATCTTATATTGGTAGCTAACTGGAGGGACGCACCATGGACAAACGCATACAGATCGTCGAGGGAGACATCACCCGGCAGGAGGTGGACGCCATTGTTAACGCGGCGAACAATTCCCTGCTGGGCGGTGGCGGAGTCGATGGGGCCATTCATAGGGCGGCTGGGCCGGAACTCCTGGAGGAAACCCGCAAGATCGGTGGATGCCCGACCGGTGAGGCACGTGTCAGCAAGGGCTACCGGCTCCCTGCCAAGTGGGTCATTCATACCGTGGGTCCCGTCTGGACCGGGGGGCAAAGAAACGAAGAGGCCCTCCTGGCCGGTTGCTACCGCAGCAGTCTAAAGGCCGCCGTTGACCTGGGTGTGAAATCCATCGCTTTTCCGTCCATCAGTACGGGGGCCTACGGGTTCCCCCTGGAAAGGGCCACGGAAATCGCCCTTGAGGAGACCCGAAAATTCCTTCAAGAAGACCAAACCCTGGAAAAGGTGGTCTTCGTCTGCTTCGGAGAAAAGGTCTATCGGACTTACCGGGAGATCGCCTCCAGGATCTTCGGGGAACAGCCTGGATAAAACAGGGGCCTAGTCCTCATCCTTCAGGAAATAGCGGTGGTACTCCTTTTCGGTAAGATAGGTCTTGAGCAACCGTCCCAGGAGGTTGAAGAGGCCCTCCAAGTCCTCGTCGGACATCCGCCTTCGGATCAGGGACATGTGATCATCGTCTGAAAATTTCTGCAGGTAATAGGTCAGGGTGTACTCGTTCACCTCCCTGCTGAGGCCGAACCCGACAAGGCCATCGTATTTCTCGACGAAGCGGTGGTGGTGTTTGGGCATGGACTGGGCTCCTTTGCGTTCTGATCATTCCAGGAATTCCGTTGCCTTGGGAAATGGGGCCTGGAATGCAAGGGTTCGGTATAGAGAGGCGATATCCCCCAGGAGCCTTTCCCGGCCATAGGTATCCACGGCAAAACGGCGGGAGGATTCCAGGAGCCGCCCCTTTTCCGGATCTTTCAGGTTTAGGAGATATTTCAACCCTTCAGTCAGGCCCCGCGCATCGTTCTTGCGGCAAAGCACTCCCCGCTCGCCGATCAGAAAATTCCCTTTGAGGGGGGCACCCCTTTCCTTTCCAAGGAGCAGGTCCCTTACACCCCCCGCATCCGTCGCCGCGACCGGTACGGAGGCGGCCATGGCCTCGATAATGGAAACCGGCGTTCCTTCGTTATCGGAAGTGAGAACCAGAACGTCCAGGTCAGCGTAAACGGGGCCCAGATCCTTGATCCATCCGCAAAACCTCACATGCCCTTCCAGGCCCTTTTCCCTGCAATAGGCCTCCAGTTCTCTTCTCAGCTCACCGTCCCCCACCACCACGAACACGACAGAAAGGCCGGGATTCTGTTCTAGAAACAGCCCCGCGGCATCAATGAACATCCTGTGGTTTTTGATCGGGACCAAGCGGCCCACGATACCCACCAACAGGGGCTCTCCATCCAGCCCGAGGTCTTTCCTGAACCGCCCCTTCCACTTGGAGACTCCCAGGAACGGGCCGAGATCAAAACCCAGACCAATGGTCCGAACCTTCTCCGGGGGTGCGATTCGGTACTTCCTGCACAATTCCTGTTTTTGAGTCTCACTGATGGCGATGATGAAATCCGTTTTCCAGGCGAGAAACCGCTCAATCAGGATGAAAAGGGATGACATCAGTGGTCTGAAATAGCCTTCGAACACATTCCCATGGAATGTATGGACAATTCTGATCTTTCTTGAAAAGCGCAACAAACTGCAAAGAATCGCCGCTGCCCGGCCCAGAGTGCCTGCCTTGGCCGTGTGGGTGTGCACGATATCCGGCCGTTCCCGCCAAAGGATGCGGAGGAGTTTCCAAAAGGCCTTCAAATCCAGGAGCGGGCGGATTTCCCTTTGAAGTTCCGGGATGACGATAGGCTTTACCGATGCAGATTCGAACAGATATCCCATGTCTCCTTCATCGGGCGAAATGCGGCCCGTGACCAGCCTGGATCGGAATCCGTATTCATCCAGTCCCTCCGTCAACAAATGCACATGGATGGCCGGCCCGCCGATATTCAGCCGCGCGATCACCCGCATTATCTTTATCGGTCTCAGTCTCATCTCCGGATCTTCTATAGAGCGCTCTGAAAAGGCTCCAGTGCTTGATGACAGGCGGTCCCGGGGTCCCTGACCGGGCGACTCGGCACGGTAAAAGGGGAAAAACCGTCCCCACCCTTTGAAGACCGTCTCTTTTCACTCTTAGGGCGTCAAATATCGTAAGAAGTCATCATACGGGAAAGGGGCCACTGTTTCAATCCTTTCCCTTCCCGGGGCACAAAACTATCGTGATGGCATACCTTCCGGGTTCAAGCAGGAGAGAAAGACTTCACCACCGGCAGCCAGGGAGAAAATCGCGTCATCCACCTTGAAACGGCACTCCAGGATTTCGTCTTCCGTTCCGAGGAAGCCTTCTGTACGGGTTTCCGGCAATCCGAGCCTGAAGGAAGTCTCCGGAGGGATTACCCGGTTCATGACCCTGCCGGCGATGGTGTTCAAGAGTTCCGCCAGGAGATCGAGCAAGGTCTGCTCGGGGATCTCTTCCTCATCCGTATTGAAGAGCATCCTGGCCATGTCGGCTACCGACGACCTAGGGGCCTCGAGGCACATTTCCCCGGGAAAAGGATCGTTTATCAGCAGGCTGGTCTTCAAAACTTCCGGCTCCGGCCCTGGTGCCTCGGGGAACTCTACCTGGAGCACCTCCAGGAAAAACATTTCTTCGAATGTCTCCGCCACCGCCGAAGCCATGACCTCTCGCAATCTGTTCATACTGTCGATCATTCGGATCCCTCCCATACCTCTGGAGAAGCGGGTGTTCCTGCACCCCACTGCCCCATCCCCTCCACCAAGTCGCTGATCGACCGGCTCAGTTCCCCGGGGGATACCGGCTTCCCGATCACGGCCCGTGCCCCAAGGGCGAGGACTTCCTTTTCCTTGGCGGGATTTCCCGCACTTGAAACCATTATAACCGGAATATCATGGGTCTTAGGGCTCCCCTTTAACCACCGCAAGAAGGTCTCTCCGTCCATGACAGGCATGTTCAGATCCGTAACCACGAGGTCCACTGGTTCCTTCTTGAGAAGCGAGAGGGCCTCCCTCCCGTTCCCTGCTTCGAAAAAGGCCGCGTCCGGCAGACCGGCGATCTGGAGACATCGCTTGATCACCATCCTCGCGGTATTGGAGTCATCTACGATGAGGACCTTTTTCATCACTTAACCTCCCCGCTCCCAAAGATAGAAAACATTGTCTGCCTGAACTCCTCTTCCACGCGGAGCATGATTCTTTCGAGTCCATCGGGGGATATTCGAAAATGGTCGGAGAATCCCCCGTCCATGCGGTACTGGAGGTCGTCACACCCTGTTCCCGTACCCCCCAGCATGGCCATGATGTCCCCCAGGTGAACCGCGTACACCAGAGGCCGGATTGCCTCTGTCGCGCCGGAGGGACGATGGTGATGACGGATGATCTCGGGCAAGGGATAGGGCAGACCCCAGGACTTGGCGAGTCGGTAACCGGCCACGGAGTGATCCGATCCCAGCCTGTCTCTCTCCGCTGCCGGGTAGTCCCCCGTGTCCCCCGCATCAATCTCTTCGAGGATCCCAGGGCCCGAATCCTTTAGAAACCCGGAAACCACAGCTTTTCCGATATCGTGAAGGATCCCGCCCGTAAAAGCCAGGTCGGGGCTGATCTTCCCCCGGGCATCCCTTGAGACCAGCCTCGAGGCGATGGCCGCCCTCAGGCTGTGAGCCCAAAGCGCTCCCCTTTCACATTCATAGCCTTCCAGGGAACGGTTAAAAACATCCGTGGCGCACGACTCCAAAGCGATCCCCAGGACAATCTTGTCTCCCAGGAAGGAGACGGCGCGGGCGATGGAGAGAGCAGGATTTACCAGGGAGAACCTCGCGGAATTGACCACCCTGAGGACCCTAGCGGTGAGGGCCGGATCGCACTCTACGATTTTGGTGACCTGCATTACGTCATGATCCGGGTCCCCCATAAGATTGAGGAGCTGCGTGGCGCTTTGTGATAAGGGGGGTATCTCGTCGATTTTTTGAAGGATCTCCTCTTTCACGGCGATGTACCCCGTACGGGATGAAAATATTCGAACGTCCGTGGATCAGATATACCAATCATTTCGCCCCGTGGATGAAATGACAATGCTGCCGGTATTGACATCGACTGCTACGTTCCGGCTGATACTACCTCCCACGTCTTCGCCCACGGTGCCCATACCAAGGGACCAAAGGGCCTTTTTGATGGCAAGAACGTTTCGCTTGCCGATGTTGAAGGTGTTCCCCGGATCCATGATCTTTGCCCCACCCGCAAGTTTTACTATCATCCCCTTGCCGTTTCCCCTGTAACCCCTTTTTCTCATTTCATCCAGCAGGGCCGGGACCCCTGTGTCCGCAAAATACCCGGGCTTTTCCCTGGCCTTTTGGTCGTTCACTTCTGAGTGGGGGAGTGCGACGTGGACCATTCCAACGCTCCTCGTCACGGGATCCAACATCATTACGGCTACGCAGGAGCCTAGAGCCAGGGTCTTGATTACGTCACCGGGACTGTTCGTTGCCGCCAAGTCCCCCACCCCCAGCATGATGGTTTCCACCTCTAATGCTCCTGGACCAGGTTCAACACTTCCCTGGCCATATCCTTCAACGGAACAAGTCTTTCCGCACCACCCTGTTCGTAAGCAACCTTGGGCATACCGAAAACAACGGAGGAGGCCTCGTCCTGGGCCAGGGTCCTGGCTCCCGCCTCCCGCATGGCCGAAAGACCACCCGCCCCGTCGCCGCCCATGCCGGTGAGCACCACCCCCACCGCGTTCGCCCCCACGTTTTTTGCAACCGAGTGCATTAAAACGTCCACGGACGGCCTGTGGCCGTTCACCTTTTCCCCTTGCCGGCACTCCACGTGATAGTATCCGCCGGAGCGCAAAACCTTCATATGGTAATCTCCGGGTGCGATCAGCACCCTGCCCGGCATAACCCTGTCCCCGCTTTCCGCCTCCTTCACCTCCATGGCGCAAAGGGTATTGAGACGCTCGGCATACATTCTGGTAAACCCTGCGGGCATGTGCTGTACTATCACCACCCCCGGCGCGGCGGCCGGCAGAGGGACCACTACATCCTTGATAGCCTCGGTCCCCCCGGTTGACGCCCCGATGGCGATGACTTTATCGGTGGATTCGGCCAGGGCCCCTGCACTGGGAGAGAGCCTTGCTGGGGTTCCGTTCCTCTTGCTTTTCCAGGGGGAAACATTGGCCGTGGAGGCGATTTTGACCTTGGTGCGCAACTCCAGGAGCAAATCGTTCAACCCTCGTTCCACGTCAGTGCTGGGCTTGCTCACAAAATCCACCGCCCCCGCCTCCAAGGCGTCTATGGTGATCTGCTTCCCCCTCTGGGTAAGGGCGCTCACCATCACCACAGGGAGGGGGTATTGTGGCATGAGGCGCCGCAGGAACTCCACCCCGTCCATCCGAGGCATCTCTACGTCCAGGGTAAGGACATCCGGGCGGTGCTTGATGATTTCGTCCCTGGCGATGTAAGGATCACCGGCCGTAGCAACTACTTCGATAGCCGGATCCATTCCCAGTCCTTGGGCCAGAATGTTACGCACGAGGGCGGAATCATCCACGATGATTACCCGAATCGTCCGAGACATTCCATGACCTCCTCTCTATGTTCCTTTCTGCGGTAAATGGCCGGCCTCACGTAGTCGAACCCGAGTTGGTCCCTTCCCAGGGTCTCCGAATGTCCGATGAAGAGATATCCTCCGGGCACCATGCTCCTGTAAAAGCGCCTGACGAGGGCGTTACGAGTGGGTTGATCGAAGTAGATCATCACATTCCTGCAAAAAATCACATGGAAGGACTTCCTGAATGGGAACTTCTCATTCATCAGGTTGAAACGGCGGAAGGTGACTTCCTTCTTGATCTCCCCCTTTACTTTCTGTTCTCCTGACGCGGTCCTCTTGAAATACCGCGATCTCCATCCGGCTGGAAGGCGTTCCAGAGCCTCTTCCGGATAGATACCCGAGACAGCCTTTTGGAGTGCCCGTGCCGAGATGTCGGTGGCTAGAAGACCTGCCTCCCATTGCACATATTCCCAGCCGAAATATTCCATCATGATCATAGTCAAGGTGTAAGGTTCTTCCCCGGTGGAACACCCTGCGCACCAGACCCGCAAATCCTTCTTCTCTTCTTTCCGGATCCTTTCAGTCATCTCAGGGAGAACTTTGTCGCGGAAAAATTCGAAGTGGTCACTTTCCCGGTAGAAAAAAGTGTAATTGGTGGATATACGGTTGGCCAATTCATCCAGTTCCCGGCCTGAACCGTCCGCCTGGAGATGTTCAATGTAGGCCTCAAAGGAACCAAAACCTCTGGTGCGGATCAATTTCCCGAGCCGTCCGATCACCAGGGCCTTTTTTTCTTCCGTAAGGTTGATGCCGAACTTCTCATAGACCAAGTCTCGCAGCCGCCTGAATTCCTCCTCCGTTATACTTACACCGGAACCGTGCTTGCCCTCCTGGAGAGGCCCCAAACTCTGAACCGCACTCGCATCAAGATATTGCGTTCCTGCCATCGCCGCCATGCTTGTGAACGAACCTTGGATGAACCAGGGATCGAATCCCAGGAATCCGGATCCACAAAGTGGTCCCCATCTCTCTAGTATCTTCCGAATTCTTTGTCATCCAGTACGATGACGGGATCGGGTTGTACTTGTTCAATACTTTCTCCTGCCACCCCCGGAATCTTTGCCGGATCAACACCGCCCCAGTGGGTCTTGCCGTTTCCACCCTTTTCCTTCTCTTCGGTTTCGGCCGAAGCCCCATGTATTGACAAGCCCGAAGATTTCATTCCCTGTTGCTGCATTAACTTGTGGAGCATCTCGATCATCTCGGGGGTGATCTGATCCATGGCGGGCACGCCGCTCCTCGCTTTCCGATTCGCCAGCTTGAACCTGCCCACCATCTCCCGCAACTGTGCAGCCTGGCCAGAGAGTTCTTCCGACGCCGAGGCGCTTTCTTCGGCAGTGGCGGTATTCTGCTGGGTCACCTGGTCGATCTGTCCCAGGCCCTGATTGATCTGGGAGACTCCTTGGGCCTGTTCATTGGAAGCCGCAGCGATCTCCCCTACCAGATCCGTAACCTTTGTGACTCCAGTTACGATCTCATCCAGTGCTTCAGCCGTTTTTTGGGCCGCCTCCGTCCCCATTCCAACCTTTTGTACCGACCCTTCGATCAGCTCCGCCGTCTCTTTGGCAGCCTTGGCACTCCTGGCTGCCAGATTTCGGACCTCCTCTGCCACCACGGCGAAACCCTTTCCATGCTTACCGGCACGTGCCGCCTCCACGGCTGCATTCAAGGCCAGAAGGTTTGTCTGAAAAGCTATCTCATCGATCACCTTGATGATCTTGGAAATGTTCTGGCTCGAGTCATTGATCTCGTTCATGGCCTCGACCATCTCCTTCATCTGAGCGTTTCCCCTTTCGGCACCGTTTCGGGCCTCTGCGGCAAGTTTGTTCGCTTGAGATGCATTCTCCGCGTTCTGTTTGATCTGGGATGCAATCTGGCTCATGGAGCTGGTGATTTCCTCCAGGGAACTGGCCTGTTCGGTTGCGCCCTGTGAGAGAGCCTGGCTCGAATCGGAGACTTGCTGAGAACCCGCTGCGATCTGCTCAACGGCTATATTCACTTGTCCCAGAGAATCATTCAGATTGGCGACCATCTTTGCCAGGCTCTTCAACAGGAGATCCTGCTCAGAACGCGGCTTGATCTCCACTCTCAGATCCCCGTCAGCCATCTTTTCACCTATCTCGGCGATGAGGTTGAGGGAGTCGATCAAGCCATTGAGGTTGTTCTTTATCTCGTTGAAATCCCCCTTATACTCGTCCGTGATCTTCTCAGGGATGTCCCCCCTCGAGATCCTCTCCACATACTCCGCAGTGACATTCAAAGGCCCGATTACCGCCTCCAGCACATCGTTGAGACCTGTGACCATTCCTGCGATCTCCCCCTTGAAGCGGGAGGCATCCCCGCGTACGTCCAGCTCGCCCTTTACAAAGGCCGTCTTAACCTCCTCCAGCACTTCTTGGACGCCTTGGAGTTGATCGCCCAAACCGTTACAGGCCTTTTTAAGCACTTCATAATCTCCCTTGTAATCGTTGGTAACCCGGGCCTTCAGGTCGCCCGCGGCCATCCGGTCCAGAACATCTCCAATGTCCTTCATGGGAACCGCGATTCCTTCCGCCGTGTCGTTCAGACCCTGCACGATAGTTGCCCAGGCCCCATTATACTTAGATACATCAGCCCTGACATCCAACTCACCCCGGGCCGCCGCTTTCTCCATCCTCGCCGCCTCGTCGATAAGGCCCTGCAAGGCATCGATCAGGCCGTTGAGGTTGTTTCTGACCTCGTTGAAATCCCCCTTATACTGGTCCGTGATCTTCTCAGGGATGTCCCCCCTCGAGATCCTCTCCACATACTCCGCCGTCACGTTAAACGGCGCCATGAAGGCGTCGATCAAACGGTTGACTCCCTCTAAAACTGGCCGAAAGGCGGGATCCACCTTTTCTACGTCCGCTCTGGCATCAAGCCTTCCATCCACGATCGAGTCAACGAGGTGCTTCACGCCCTCAGCCAGCTCCGTCACATCGAGCCGGGCCGAACCGGCTCTCTTGTAAGTTGATGTTTGTTTTCCTGACATTTTAATTTCCTCCCTTATTTTAGATTCTTTTCCTGATCACCGGTTTTATGCACTCCCCCAAACACAGTTTCCCTGTGTCATGGGGTCCGCTGCCGACTGCTTCTTCCTGCGGCCCTTATCATCTCTATCCTGCATATTCCTTTCAGGCCGATCTCACCCGATTTTCCGGAAAACCCGGGCGTTCGGCACCACTTGCAGAAACAACCCGCCAGCCCCAGCGGGCATCTCCTGGGTCTGTTCGGTCACGAAAAAACCCTCCTTCCCCAGGGCCTCGTGAAACATCCGTATAACCGAAATCCGCTCTTCTTCCGAAAAATGAAGGAGAACATTTTTGCAAAGAATGAGGTCCAAATCCTCCCGGATCGGTTCAAGGCTCAGCAGGTCGTGTCTCCGATACCGGACTCGTTCTTTGATTTCTTCTGCTATTTCAAAGTGTCCCGGATTTCCATTCTCCCTGAAGTATCTTTCGAATACCTCCCGGGGGATCCGCTTGACCTGTTCCTGCGGGTAAACTCCACGACGGATAATCTCCCCAAAACGACCACTCTCGTCCACGTCTGTCGCGAATATCGTGACGTTCCTGAACGTCGCACCCATATTCTCTCTAAAGATGATGGCCAGGGAATAGGGTTCCGGGCCCATAGCGCAGCCCGCATCCCAAATCCGAATGTACCTCCTTGATCGGAGGAAAGGGAGCACATAATCCCGTATACACTCGAGAGTCTGGAGATCTCTGAAGAAATAGGTGAAAGCCATCGTCCTGTGCCCTCTCAAATCCTATTACGCAGCCATGGCAGACTCATGGATCAGCCTGTCGACATCGAGAAGAATTTTTACTTCCTCGCCTACTTTACCTAGGCCCTGGACCATCAAGTTCTTATTCTCTTCATTTATTTCAGGGGCCGGTTCGATCTGCTCCTGCGGAATATCAGCCACCTCGTTGACCGAATCCACTACCAGTCCTACCGCCCCCCCGCTCACATTCACAACCACGATGCAGGTTCGCTCATCGTACTCACGTTCTTCCAGGACAAAACGTTTTCTCATATCCAGGACAGGAATCACTTTTCCCCTGAGGTTGATCACTCCCTTTACGAACTCGGGCATGTCCGGGACTGCGGTGATCTTTTGGATGCCTATGATCTCAGTCACATGGCGGATC
>JAFDEE010000040.1 GCA_019310525.1 Deltaproteobacteria bacterium
CCACCTCATCGTCCACGGTGGGGCTTACCAGGGTCGCCGGATTCTCGGGACCCTCTACTTCATCAAAATCCATGAGGACGTCCTGGAAGTTACCAGGGACGGATTGAAAAAAAACCTGGAGAGGAGCACCCCGGCTGTCAAGGAATATCCGGCGGGGAAAACCAGGGCCAGACCCCTTGGCAAAAGGGAAGTAGAGGATCTGGTTAAAAATTACAGGTTCGAGCCTCTTCTCAAGGCCGCCGCTACTGACAGGCGGCTCCTCCGGCATCTCCAACGGCTCCTGTACACCGTCGACACCTTACTCCGCTACCGTGCGGCGGACGCCCTCGGACAGGTTTCCGCCCGCATCGCTGAAACGAACCCCGGCGCTGTCTCGCGTCTCCTCCAGGGATTTCTCACCAGCCTCTCGGACACCGCGGCCTCCAGTTGGGGCGCCCTGGACGCTATCGGAGAGATCATCCGGAACAGTCCGGAACGGTTTGCCGGATTCGTTCCCCAGCTCTTCTCCTTCCTGAAGGACAGGACACTTCTCCCCCAGGTCCTCCGGGCCCTGGAGATGATCGCAACGGCAAGCCCGGCGATTCTCAGGGGAAAGGCCTTTTATTTCATCCCACTCCTCCAGGACCCTGAACCGGCCGTGAGGGGTTACGCGGCCCTCTTCCTGGGCGGCCTGGGAGCGGCAGAGGCAAGAGAAGAACTCACTTCGTTGCTGGAAGACCCGGTTCCCCTGGAAATCTACCGAAACGGCCGGATCATGAAGAAAACGGTCGGCCAATTGGCCTCCGAGTCCCTGGAAAAGCTGTGAAAACCCGCTATCTCTTCTCTTCAACCGACGGACCGGTTCCCGTCCCGGAGGATTTCCTCCAGGGGCCTTTTCTTCTCAGCCCGACCCAGGAGCACCCCACCCTGCGCCTGAACGATTATTTCGATGCAATCGGCCGGTTCCTCCTTGAGGCCCCTCCCTCACCCATACTCACCGCCCTCGGCCGGAAGGCGGGTACTCCGGTTCTTCCCGGCGCCATCGAGGAGATCCGCATCATCAGCGAGAAACACGGGGCCCTTTACCACGTGGCCCGTATCGAGGTCATTGTTCAGGACGAAAAAGTGAATTTCGCTCTCCTTTCGGCTCTCCCCGGGAGGGGTGCGGATTCCCTGAGACACGAAAGGGAGGCCCTCAGGCGACTATGGGCCGCCTTTTCGTTCCGTTACGTGCCAGAGGTCTTCGCTTCGGGGGAGGTCCCGGTGGGGAGAGGAGACCCGCCCCTTCGCCTAGGAATGATTTTGGAGGAGTGGTTCCAGGATTATCATGAGTGGCACTTCTCCTTTAGGAAAACGGGAGAACCGGTGCTCCTGCTCTGGGACCCCGACCGGGGTCACCGTCCTTTGGGAAAAGAATCGATGGAGAAAATCTTTAAGCAGGCCGCCAAGATACTGACCCTCTACTACGATATCGAGACCGGAAGCAGGATCCTTTCCTGGCATCATGCCGCCGGGGATTTCGTCGTCCGGGAGAAAAATGGAGCCGTCGACGTAAAATTGACGACCGTGAGGGACTATGACATCCCGGAGTCTTTTAAGGGGAGGGAAGAGAATCCACCCGGGATCCCCCTCCTTTTCTTCTTCCTGGAGTTGTGTTTGAAAATGAGGATCGACAGGCTGGAGGGAACAGGTGAACGGCACTTTGCCGGAAGGGAGATCCTCAAACCGGTGCTGGAGGGATTTTTCGAGGCCCTGGAAGTCAAGAATGGGGAGGGCCGATTCCCCCTGGGGGAACCAGCGGATTTCCGGTGGTTACTGAGAAGTTTCTCCAAAGAGGAAATGGGACACCTGCTTGACACCCTCGTAGAGATCCTGCCCCCGGATGATCCTGAGGACCTTCCACTGATCCGGCATCATCAGGAAGCTCACCTGGAAGACCTGCTCCAGGTCATACATAGCACTCCCTGAGGATTTCATCCAGGGGCGATTCGAGGGCCCTGGCCAGAGATATCAGGAGAGAGGCCTTCCCGGGATTCTCGGTTCCCAGTCGTATCAGCCACTCACGGGAGAGCAAAAAAAGGATCTGTTGAGCTTCGTCGAGATTGAAGGCCGGGTAAGAGCGGCCCTGGTTGAAACCGGCCTTTCCGCATACCCTGGCCTTCCCCCGGATCCTGGTGGGGATCCCGTAAACCCGGCAGGTCAGGGGACGGCTGGGATACAGGACGCATCTCTTTTCATCGTCCAGGAGAGGACAGCGGATCCGCGCCTTTCCCAGGATGTCCGGGGTGGGTGAACCCGTCTCCATCCCGGGCCCGACGTTTTTTTGAAATCTCTCAAGATCCCGGTTCATCCTCACGCACCGCGCGAGGACCTCCCGCCTCTCCTTCCGATCCAATCCTTCAAAATGTCCCTTGATATAGGCCGCCTCTATCAGAAACAGGCCGAAGAGGGCATGGCAACAGTCCGAGCATCCGATCCTGCACAGGACCTCTTGGGGATATTCCCTTTCTATCTTCTGAAAGGCCCGGTCCGCCCCCAGAATCAGGTTCTCGTAACGGTTGAGAAGATCCGCCGGGATCATGACTTGCGGTGGGGTTCAAGGCGTTTCAGGAATTCCGGGTGGACTTCGAATCCCAGGGAAACGGCCCGGTCAAGGTGTTCGATGGCCTTGTCGCACTGACCGTCACTGTAATAGGCGAAGGCGAGATTGTTGTGTCCCAGGGCGAAATCAGGGGCCATCTTCACAAGCTTTTCCCCGATTTCGATGGCCTTTGCAGTGTCCTCCTTCTGGAGATAGGCATTGGCCAGGTTGTTCCAGGCTTGCACGATATCCGGGTTCAGTTCAATGGCCTTCTCAAGGGCCTCGATGGCCTCATCCGTCCTGCCCATCTGGAGATAGGCGAATCCCAGGTTGGCATACCCCCGTGCATAACGGGGTTCGATCTCAATAGCCCGCTTGTTGGCCTCAGCCACCTGTTCGAGGTCACCTTTCTTGAAATAGATATATCCGAGATTCACCCAGGCCTCGAACATCCTGCCGCTGTTGGAAATGGCCTCCCGGAAGTAGGGAACGGCCTCCTCTAATCGTCCTTGCTCCATCAAGGAAACCCCGATGTTGTACTGGGAAGTGGCGCACTCGGGATTTTCCGCAAGGATTTTTTTTTGTTCCTGGATAAATTCTTCCGAATCCTGTGGCTGTTTCATAGGGATCCCCGTCAACTGAAAGGGACCGCTATCCTCCGGACAGCGGCCCCTTTCAATTATTTGTTAAAAAGGAGTCTGGATAATCGACCTAATGGTCCTCGGTTTGCCCGCGGCCCTTCAGGCCGTACATGGTGCTGCTCCCGGTGGAGAAGTAAATCAGTTTTTCTTCATTCACCAGGGCGGTGGCCGCCTTCTTGATCTCCCTGGCCTTGGCGTTGGGAAACTGTTTCTGGACGGCCTTTTCCATGTCCTTGAAATAAAACTTGGTCTTCTTGCTCGTCTCGGCGAATTCGAGAATCGCCTTTTTCAGATCTTCCATGTCGGTGCTCCTTTTGTGTATACCGAAGGGCGGTTTACTCGATACCGCCGGCGGCCTTGGATACCGCCCAAGCTGCCTCCGTAAACTTAAACTGGGTGGAGGTCCTGTAGGTATCGTAAGCAAGCCGGTAGTCATCAATCAGATGCTCGGTAAAGGGGATGCCGCACTTCTCAAAGAATTTCTCCCATCCGATGCGCTCGGCCCAGTCGCCGATGCGTTCGTACTTCCTGGCGTCCGCGGCGTAAGCCTCGATAATCTTCTTTATCGCCTCGCAGGTTTCCGGGAAACGCGGGAAGTTGTTGGGCAAGGCCGGGATGACCACCTTGGAAAACTTCGGGGGACTGATCCGGTTGGAGAGCTTCCCGCCGGCCAGCAAGGTCACGCAGTCCCCTTCCTTGTCGGAAAGTGGAAGGGCCATGCACATGGTGTAACAATTGCCGCAGAACATGCACCGCTCTTTCTTGATCTTGACGGTCTTCTTGCCTTCCTCCGTCTTGGCGGGAGAAATGGCCGCCGTGGGGCAGGCCGCGATGACCAGGGGAATCTCGCAGACCGACTCCAGGACCTCCGAGTCGATGATCGGGGGTTTCCTGTGGTAGCCCAGCAGAGCGATATCCGAGCAATGGACCGCGCCGCACATGTTCAGGCAGCAGGCCATGGAGACCCGGACCTGGGCGGGAAGGGTCATACCCTGGAAATAGTCGAAAAGCTCATCCATGATAGACTTGACCATGGAGGAGGCGTCAGTCGCCGGGGTATGGCAATGGATGTAGCCCTGGGTGTGCACGATGTTCGTCACACCCGCACCGGTTCCACCGATGGGGAACTTGTAACTCCCGGAGACGTGCTTTCGGCTTCTGAGGTCTTTTACCAGGGCATCCAGTTTGTCCTGAGTGTCCACCATGAATTCGATGTTGTTCCGGGTGGTGAAACGCACGTAACCGTCGCAGTACTTGTCAGCGATCTCGCAGATCTCCCGGACGTTTTCCACCGTCATGAAGCGGCAACCCCCGCACCTGACGGTAAATACCTTGTCCCCCGTCTCCGATACGTGGACCAGCACCCCGGGTTCGAGGATCTCGTGGTAGAGCCACTTGCCGTAATTATTCTGGATGACGGGTGGAAAATATTGCCAATAATGTCTCGGCCCAAGGTCTGTGAGCCGGTTTTCCATGGGCTTGTCAGGGTTGTAACGTCCCAGTCTTTCCTGTGATAATGCCATATTTCATTCCCTCCTGTCCGTCCTATCTCTTGTGTCTGGCGCGATAGTCCTTGATATCTCGATCCCAACCGCCGGGAACATCTTCCTCTTTCCAGAAGATGTAAGGGTTGGCGCGGGGTTCTTTCACCATCTGCGGCATGGGCGGAATGTTGAGCACTTCGAGGAGTTTCTGGACACCCTGCCTCTGGATGAGTTCGCCGAGCCGCTCGCGGTTCTTCCCCTCTTCCATCCACCAATCCCAAATCGGCTCGATGACTTTCTCCTTGATGTTGTCAAAGGGAGGTTCGGCCTTCATGAAGGGGATGGTCAGGAGGGCCATCTGGGCGCCTTCCAGAATGGGGGCCTTGGCGCCCAGGAGAATGCTGACCCCGGTATCCGTTCCTGGCCTGAGGGCCCTGGGCATCACGTTGATGCAATGCATACAGCGGGTACATTCTTTGTCGTCGATCTTGAGCTTTCCGTCTTCCATCCACATGCACCGGGTCGGACAGAGATCGATCACTTCCTTCTGGATATCGAACTTACCCCAATCCTTCCCGGCATGGGCGCCGCCGTTGGGGGCTATTTCACCGCCGATATAAGCCTGGACCGCTTCCTGGTCGATGCGGATATTGTCCCGCCAGGTCCCGATGAAGGACATGTCGGAACGGGCGATGGAGGCCACGCAACCGTTGGGGCATCCGTCGAATTTGAACTTGAATTTATAGGGGAACTGCGGGCGATGCAACTCGTCCTGATAGTAATGGGTCAGCTCGTAGCAGAGTTCCTGGGTATCCACGCAGGCAAATTCGCACCGGGCCTTCCCGATACAGCAGGAGGGTGTCCGCAGGTTTGAACCTGACCCGCCGAGGTCTTGCTGGAGGACGTGTCCCAGTTCAAAGAAGATGGGTTCCAGTTGCTCCGTGAAGGTTCCCAGGAAAATGATGTCGCCGGTGGAGCCGTGCATGTTCATCATACCGCTTCCCCTGAACTCCCAAAGATCGCAGATGGTCTTCAGGTAATCGGTGCTATAGAACTTGCTCGCCGGCTGATTCACACGGAGGGTGTGGAAGTGGGCGATGGAGGGAAATTGTTCCTGGAGATCCGAGTACCGGCCTATAACACCGCCCCCGTAACCGAACACGCCCACGATACCGCCGTGCTTCCAATGGGTTTCCCCGTCCTGGAAGGAAACCTCGAGTTGGCCGAGCATGTCCTCCACCACGTCCTGCTCGATCATCAAGCGATCCTGGCCCAGTTTCCTGCGGTGAAGGGCCTCCCGCTTGGCGTCGGCCACAAAGCTGGGCCACGGACCCGATTCCAGGTCCTCCACCATGGGGATGTCATGCTTGATCTTGAAATTCTTCAGCTCCTCTTCCGTGTAATTATTGAGCTCATCGTCTGAATAAATCCTGAGCTCATCGTACTTCAATTCTTTTTGTGGTTCCTTTGGTTCAAACGCCATTCTTCATGCCTCCTTTGACTTGCTGATTGACAAAAAGAGAAAGCAGCGATCTCAGACCTTTCTCCAGTGCTCACCTCCTCCCTCAGTTTGAATTCAATATTCCCATGTGACTTGTTTTATTCCTCTTACCCTTACGGTCTCGCCCTCTGGGCGGCGACGAAACCTTTGCTGAACATTCCTTTCGGAATCCTCAAGCACTAGAAATAGAGCCAAATCAAGAGGATGTTTATAGGCAGAAACTCCTTGTGTTGTCAACAAAAAACTCGGACGACAGGCGTTCCTGTGCGGGCCGTTTCATTATCTATTGACATTCACTATGCAAGGTCCTATAGCCCTTCTCTTAGATTCGGGACATCTTTTCGGTAGAAGGACAAAGGGTCAACCCGAGAAAACAAAGGGGGACTATGCTGAACGCGCCGCCCCGCATGATCATCTCCGCCCTCAAGGGAGGATCCGGAAAAACGGTCCTTTCCCTGGGCCTTGCCTCTGCCTGGAAGGCCCAGGGCTTTCGCATCGCTCCTTTCAAGAAGGGACCGGACTTCATCGATGCCGCATGGCTTTCCCTGGCCGCAGGCCGCCCCTGCCGCAACCTGGATTCCTTCATGATGAATGATGAGCAGAACCTTCACTCCTTTCTCACTTACTCCTTAGACGCGGACCTCGCCCTCATCGAAGGCAACCGGGGGCTCTTCGACGGCCTCGACCAGGAAGGATGTTGCAGCACGGCGGAGTTGGCGAGACTCTTGAAATGCCCCGTCTTCCTGGTAGCCGATGTGACCATGTCCACCAGGACCGTCGCCGCCCTTGTCCATGGATGTCAAACCTTTGAAAAGGATCTTCGGATCGCAGGGGTCATCCTGAACCGGGTGGCCGGTCAAAGGCAGGAATCCATCATTCGCGCCTCCATCGAACATTACTGCGGTATCCCGATCGTGGGATCGATCCCCAAACTGAAAGACAATCCCTTTCCTGAACGCCATATGGGCCTTGTTCCCCATCAAGAAAGAGACCATGCGGAAGGGGCCATCGCATGGGCCCGGTCGACGGTCGAATCTTACCTCGACCTTAAAGCCATTTGGGAGTTGGCCCACGACGTCCCACCCATCAGCCCCGGGCCCGATTTATCGGAAGTATCAAAAGGCAAGGGAACCCCGGTAAAAAGGCAAGATCGTCCCCGAATCGGGTACATCCTGGACCGTTCCTTTTGGTTCTACTACCCGGAAAACCTGGAACACTTGGAACGCCTGGGCGCCTTTCTCGTAAAAGTCGATGCCACATCCCAAAGGGCACTCCCCGAGCTCGACGCCCTCTACATCGGGGGAGGTTTTCCGGAGACTCAGGCTTCCGTCCTCGCCGATAACCGATCCTTTCGGGAAACCCTGGGGCGGAGGATCGATGAGGGACTCCCGGTATACGCGGAGTGCGGCGGGTTGCTCTTTCTCGGGAAACACCTGGTGACCGATGGACACACCTACCCGATGGTCGGTGCCCTATCCCTATCCTTCGCCATGGAAAAGAGACCCCAGGGCCATGGTTATACAATACTGGAAGTTACGGAGAAAAACCCCTATTTCGACACCGGAGAGGTCCTCCGGGGACATGAATTCCACTATTCACGTCCCTTGGGGGAACCGTCAGGGGACACGCGCTCGGTTTTCCGGGTTCTGCGGGGAAAGGGTCTGGACGGCCGGAAGGACGGCCTTTGCAGGAAAAACCTTCTGGCCACCTATACCCACCTTCACGCCGCGGGGAATTCCATGTGGGGGGAAACGCTCTTTCAGATCGCAAAGACCTATAAAGAAAGGCGAGAGGGAAGGGATTCCGGGAATAAAATGAAGGATTGACATTATCTGGGATTTGGTTTATATGTCAAAATTTGTAAGAGGAGCAAGCATCTTATTTAATCATCAAGGAGGTTAGAGGTATGCCTACGGTAGAATTTGAAGGTCACACCTTCAATGTCGACGAAGACGGCTTCATCGACGACTTCAACAATTGGAACGAGGCTTGGGTGCGCTATGTGAAACAGACCGAAGGGATCGAAGAGCTGACCGACGAACACTGGAAGGTCATCAAGGTTCTTCAGGACTATTACAAAAAGAACGGCATTGCTCCGATGGTGAGGATTCTCTCCAAAGTTACCGGATACAAGCTGAAATACATTTACGAGCTGTTTCCATCGGGCCCGGGCAAGGGCGCCTGTAAAATGGCGGGTCTGCCAAAACCTACTGGATGCGTCTAGGTTTTACGGGATTCAGGTCCCATCCTTTCACGCCCAAAAGGCACATCAGAAGAAAAAAAGCTTCTTTTGTGCCTTTTTTTATGATCCCAGATGATGTTTTGCGGTCCTCCTGAACGGAAAAACGGCATTCGGGAGGTGGTTCATTATCCCTTTTTCCCCCGCCAAAGGGCTTCGTAGAGTTCCGCCCTCCGGTGGGGGAGAAAATATTTCATTCTGTGGCCCCGAACCTCCTGGAGGTCCCTTTCCCGCAGTTCGACCGTCATGAGGGTCTCTCCTTCCCCCTCGAAGCGGCGGATTACGCGTCCCGCCGGATTCAGGGCCAGGGCGACCCCAGGGAAAACGAGCCCTTCTTCACCTTTTCCCACCTGGTTGCAGGCCACCACGAAGGCTCCATTGTCAAAGGCCCTGGCGGTGAGGTGCCGGAGCCAGCTTTCGGCCTTCTCCACCGGGGAGCCCCCTGGGGAGGCATGGGGGATGAACAGGATCTCAGCTCCCTTCAGGGCCAGCAGGGTGCTGATTTCCGGAAAGTGGGCCTCGTAACAGAGTTCCACACCCAAGGTGGCCTTTGAGAAAGGAAAAACCCTGATCCTTTCCCCCGGGACATAGGCGGCCTTTTCCGGGGGCGATAAGTGGGTCTTGCGGTGGATCCCCACAATTCCCTCCGAATCAGCCAGGACATGACTGATAAATGGGCCCTCCTCCCCCCACTCGATGGTTCCTGCCAGCACCCCCACCTCATACTCCCTTGCCAGCCGGGCTACCTCTTTCACCAGATCCCCGCTTCGGGAAGGGGCAAGAATCTTTCCGGGATCATCCAGCACATAACCGGTAAGGGACAACTCGGGGAAACAGACCAGATCGGCCTCCGCCCGGGCGGCCTCCTGCAAAAAGTATGCTGTCTTCTTCAGGTTTTCCTCGATCTTCCCCGGCCGGGAACGCATGCAGACCACCGCCACCTTGACGTCCTTCACCTTCCTCCTCCCCCTTCACCGGGGCGCGACGGCGTCAAGCCGTCACCCCTACCCGGCCCTCACAGGTCACCCGGACTCAGGAGCTCTCCACGTAACCGGCCACAAGATCTCCGACTTCGCTCGTTCCGTATCCCATCTTTCCGGCATCCATGCTCTTGAGATCATTAAGGAGCACCTTTTTCATGGCCTCCAGCAACCAATCGGCGGCCTCTCCCTCTCCAAGGTACTCCAGCATCATCTGGGCCGCGCCGATGGCCGCCATGGGGTTGATTATGTTGAGCCCCGTATATTTCGGGGCAGAGCCGCCGATAGGTTCGAACATGGCCGTCGTATCGGGATTAATGTTGCCCCCGGCGGCGATTCCGAGTCCTCCCTGGATCACGGCCCCCAGGTCTGTGATGATATCCCCGAACATGTTTCCCGTGACTATGACATCGAACTGCTCGGGATTCTTGACCATCCACATGCAAAGGGCATCCACGTGCTGGTAATTGGTGCGGATATCCGGATATTCCTCCTTGACTTCCTCAAATACCCGAAACCAGAGATCGGATTCGTATATCAACACGTTGGTTTTCGCGCAAAGGGTCAACAATTTCTTCCTATCCCTTTTGCGGCACAGGTCAAAGGCATAACGGATACAACGCTCCACCCCTTTTCGGGTGTTCACCGATTCCTGGATGGCGATCTCCTCCGGGGTTCCCTTCTTGAAGAAGCCGCCTCCCCCGGCGTAGACCCCTTCCGTGTTCTCCCGCACCACCACGAAATCGATATCCTCCGGCCCCTTGTCCTTCAGGGGCGTCTCCACGCCGGGGAGAAGAAGGACAGGCCTGAGATTGATGTAAAGGTCAAGCTCAAAGCGGGCCTTCAGGAGGATTTCCTTCTCCAGGATTCCGGGCTTGACCTCTGGATGGCCGATAGCCCCCAGGAAAATGGCGTCCATGCCCCTGAGTTCCTCGATCACCTCATCCGGGAGCAGGACCCCCTCCCTCAAGTATTTCTCCCCCCCCAGGTCATAGTTTTGAAATCGGAAATCGAGGCCGTATTTCCTTGAAACGGCCTCCAGACACTTCACCCCTTCTCTCACCACCTCCGGACCCGTTCCATCTCCGGGGATCACCGCGACATCGTAAGTTGCCATGTCCACTTTCCTCCTCGGGCTCAGCGCTATTTCTTCTTCCTGTTTTCAGGCCTCAGGGAACGTACTGCGGCCCCGGCCCGCCACATTTCCGAGTTCCGGATGGCTTCCAATTCCGCCTCCAGCTTTTCCCGGTAATCCGGCGCACTGTTGGCCTCCAGCACTCTTCGGGTCTCCTCCCCGGATACAACCTTTTCGTAGAGTTCGTCGAAGAGCGGCAAAACAGCGTCCCTGAACCTCGGCGCCCAGTCCAGGGCACCGCGCTGGGCCGTGGTGCTGCAATTGGAGAACATCCAGTCCATGCCGTTCTCGGCCACCAACCGGATAAGGCTCTGGGTCAATTCCTCCACCGTCTCGTTAAAGGCCTCGCTGGGACTGTGCCCGTTTTTCCTCAACGTATTGTACTGGGCCTCCATCACGCCTGCAAGACATCCCATCAGCACACCCCGCTCTCCGGTCAGGTCACTGTACACCTCCTTTTCAAAGGTGGTTTCGAAAAGGTAACCGGATCCGATGGCGATACCAAGGGCCAGGGTCCGGTCCTTGGCCCGCCCCGTGTAGTCCTGAAACACGGCGTAGCTCGAATTGATTCCGCTGCCGTCAAGAAAATTTGTCCGCACGGTACGCCCTGAACCCTTGGGAGCGACCATGATCACATCGATGTTCTCCGGGGGAATGATACCTGTCTGATCCTTGTACACGATGGAAAAACCGTGGGAAAAGTACAAGGCATCCCCCGGGTTCAGGCATTCTTTGACCATCGGCCAGGTGGCCACCTGCCCGGCATCTGAGAGGAGATAGAGCACTATGGTCCCTTGCTTTGCCGCCTCCTCGATGGAAAAGAGGGTTTCGCCCGGCACAAAGCCGTCCGCCACGGCCTTGTCCCAGTAAAATGGTTCGCTTTCCCGCTGCCCCACGATCACCTTGAACCCGTTGTCCCTCAAGTTAAGGGCCTGTCCGGGTCCCTGAACGCCATAACCCAGGCAGGCGATGGTTTCGTCCTTGAGAACCTCCCTGGCCCTCTCCAGGGGGAATTCTTCCGAGGTTATAACCTCTTCCATCACGCCACCAAAATCAATCTTTGCCATGCTATCTCCTTTCTTTTGATCTGATATTTCATACAGGTACGGATGCCGACTCCAGGATTATTCCCGCCGGGGTACCCGACGGCGATCCGCGATGAGCCTTTCGTCGGATTTTCTCCTACTTCTTTTCTCTTGCCAGGGCAATGGTTCCGGTCCTGGCGATCTCCTTTATCCCCATGGGTTTTACAAGGCTCAGGAAGGCGTCGATCTTGGAGTCGTCCCCGATGATCTCTACAATATAGTACTCGGGACTGGCATCCACCACCCTGGCCTTGAAGATATCCACGGTCCGCAGGATCTCCGCCCGGTGTTCGGATTTCGCCCGCACCTTGACAAGGGCCATTTCCCCCTGAACAAAGGCCAGGTCCGTAAAATCCATAACCTTGATCACATTGATCAGCTTGTTGAGCTGCTTCTTGATCTGTTCGAGCACCCGGGATTCACCCGAAGTCACGATGGTGATCCGGGAGACCAGAGGATCCGTGGTTTCAGCTACGCAAAGGCTCTCGATGTTGAATCCGCGGCCGCTGAACAGCCCAACGATACGTGAAAGCACACCCGGCTTGTTATCCACCAGAATCGACAGAATGGATTTCTTTTCATCCAGTTTTCCCATAAAAAAAGACCACCTTTCTTCAACGATCCACCCCACAAACCAGGGGAAGTGCCAGGAGGACACATCTTTGGTCTCTAAACGAGAAGCATCTCGGTGATCGGCTCACCCGCCGGCACCATCGGATAGACACACTCCTCCTTCTCCACCTGGAAATCCATAATGACCGGTCTTTGCACTGAGAGGGCCTCCTTGATGATCCCCTCCACCTCTTCGGGTTTCGTGGCCCGGAGCCCCACTGCGCCATAGGCCTCTGCCAGCTTGACAAAGTCCGGGGCGCAGCTCATTTCCGTGTGGGCATAGCAGCGGTCGTAAAACAATTCCTGCCACTGGCGGACCATCCCCAGGTATCCGTTGTTCAGGATCGCCACCTTGACAGGCAGGTTGTATTGGACGGCGGTGGCCATCTCCTGGATGTTCATCTGGATACTCCCGTCACCCGCGATATCGATCACGAGCTTGTCCGGGCAGGCGATCTGGGCCCCGATGGCCGCGGGGAACCCGAATCCCATGCAACCAAGCCCCCCCGAGGTGATGAAACAATTGGGCCGATCGAAATGGTAGTACTGGGCGGCCCACATCTGGTTCTGGCCCACCTCAGTGGTTATGATGGCCTCCCCCCGGGTCAGCTCGTATAGCTTTTCTACAACGAACTGGGGCTTGATCACATCGCTCTGCTCATAGTCCAGGGGCATGGTGGATTTCCATTCTTCGATCTGGTCCAGCCAGGGACGCCTTTTCTCCTTGATATTCCCCAGATCCTCCGTCTCCAGGAGTGCATTGAGTTTTTCCAGAGTGATCCGGCAGTCGCCCACGATGGGAACGGTCACAGGGATATTTTTCCGTATCGATGTGGGATCGATATCGATATGCACGATCTTGGCGTTGGGGGCGAAGGCATCCGTCCTTCCCGTGACCCGGTCGTCGAAACGGACCCCGATGGCGATAAGCAGATCGCACTCCCCGCTGGACATGTTGGCCCTGTAAGTGCCGTGCATCCCTATCATTCCCAGCCACAGGGGGTCGGAGGCGGGGAAGCCCCCCAGCCCCATGAGGGTGGAGGTCACAGGGGCATGGATCTTTGCGACGAATCTCCTGAGTTCTTCGGAGGCCTTTGACAGGATGACCCCTCCACCCGTGAAAACAAGAGGCCGCTTGGCCTCCTTTAGAAGCTTCACCACCTTGGGCAACTGTTTGCTGTTGGGCTCGTAAGTGGGATGATAAGAGCGGAGGCGAACCTCCTTGATGGGCCGGTTCGAGGTCTTGGCCTGGACCAAGTCCTTTGGCAAATCGATCAAAACCGGCCCCGGACGCCCGGAACGGGCGATAAAAAAGGCCTCCCTGATGGTCCTTTCCAGCTCCTCCACGTCCTTGACAAGGTAGTTGTGCTTTGTACAGGGCCTGGTGATCCCCACGATATCCACCTCCTGAAAGGCGTCGTTGCCGATCAGGGCCGTGGGCACCTGTCCGGTGAACACCACCAGGGGGACCGAGTCCATGTAAGCCGACGCGATCCCGGTCACCGTGTTTGTGGCCCCCGGCCCGGAGGTCACCAGACAAACCCCGACCTTGCCCGAGGCCCGGGCATACCCGTCGGCGGCATGAACGGCTCCCTGCTCGTGACGGACCAGGACGTGCCGGAGATCCGTCTTGACCAGCGCGTCGTATATATCCAGGACGGCGCCGCCGGGGAAACCGAAGATCGTATCCACTCCCTCTTCCTGGAGGGCCTTCATTATGATTTGCGCACCAGTGAGTTTAATAGCGATCACCTCTTTTCTAAAAAAATGGGTTTGGATAATGACGATATCTTGGCCCTTTTTCGAGCACCCTTTATCAAAAAGTCCCCTTTGCCTTTATATAGGGAACCAGGCCACCGGCCTCGATGATTCTACTCATGAAATCCGGTATAGGCTTGGCGAAGACCCTGACCCCTTCGACCTTGCTCCCTATCTCACCCGTCCGGAGATCCACGGAGATCTGTTCCCCGTCAGAGAAGGCATCAAAAGCCTCCTCGCATTCAAGGATGGGCAGGCCGATATTAAAGGCGCTCCTGTAAAAGATGCGGGCGAAGCTCCTTGCGACCACCACCCCGATTCCGGCCGACTTGATAGCCAAGGGGGCATGTTCCCGCGAGGACCCGCAACCGAAATTGACCCCGGCCAAAAGGATATCTCCCTGTGCGACCTCCTTTACGAACTCGGGCCTCACATCCTCAAAACAGTGCTTGGCCAGTTCGTCCTTGTCCGATACATTGAGGAACCTCGCGGGAATGATCACGTCCGTATCCACGTGGTCCCCGAATTTCCACACCCTTCCCTCGTATTTCATGATATTCTCTCTCCTTAGTGTCTGCAGGAATTTTACCGGCATTCCCCGGCATGCCATGGTCCGGGATTCGGGCCATTGCAAACGAAACACTTCCCCCCTATTGCTTACAACTCCTCAGGGGAAGCTATTCTCCCCAGGACGGCCGTTGCCGCTGCCACGGCCGGACCTGCCAGGTATACCTCACTTTCCGGATGTCCCATCCTGCCGACGAAATTTCGATTGGTGGTGGAAAGGGCCCGCTCTCCCTCCGCAAGGATGCCCATGTGTCCCCCCAGGCAGGGACCGCAGCAAGGAGGCCCGATCACGGCCCCGCTTTCCAGGAAGGTCTGGATGATTCCCTCTTCGATGGCCTCCCGGTAGATACGGGTGCTGCCGGGGATTACGATCAGCCTGAGGTTCCTGGAAGTCCTTCGGCCCTTCAGGATGTCCGCGGCGATCCGAAGGTCCTCCATGCGCCCGTTGGTGCAGGAGCCGATGAATACCTGATCCACCGGGACGTCTCCCGCCTCGGAGACGGGCCGCACGTTGTCAGGGGAGTGGGGAAAGGCCACCTGGGGTTCCAAATCGTCCACCTGTACCTCCAGGACCCGCTCGTAACGGGCATCCCTGTCGCTACTGTAAAAAATGGGCTCCCGTTCAGAGCGCCCGGCCACGTACTGCCGGGTGATCTCATCCGGTTCCACGATCCCGTTTTTCGCTCCCCCTTCCACCGCCATGTTGGCCATGGTCAGCCTCTGGTCCATTGAAAGGGAACCTATGACCTCCCCTGAAAATTCCAGGGTCTTGTAAAGTGCGCCCTCCACGCCGATCCTTCCCAGGGTGTAGAGAATAAGATCTTTGCCCCCGACCCATTTTCCCAGGGTCCCACGGTAGATCACCTTGATCGTTGGAGGGACCCTGAGCCAGGTCCGCCCGGTGGCCAGGACGGCTCCCAGGTCCGTGCTCCCCACCCCAGTTGAAAAGGCACCGAGGGCCCCGTAAGTACAGGTGTGGCTGTCCGCTCCCATGACCAGATCCCCCGGGAGGACCAGGCCCTGCTCGGGCAGGATGACATGTTCGATTCCCCCGTAAGCCAATTCCAAATAGTGGACGATTCCCTGGCTCCTGGCGAACTCCCGGATGATCTTGGCCTGCCTGGCCGAGGGGATGTCCTTGTTGGGAACGAAATGGTCCGAGACCAGGGCGACCTTCTCCGGATCAAAGACCCGTTCCCTCCCGATCTCCTCGAAGACTCGGATCGCCAGGGGCGCGGTGATGTCATTGGCCAGGGCCAGATCCACGTCCACCTGGATCAAATCACCCGGACTTACGGTCCCGAGCCCGGCGTGGGCGGCCAGTATCTTTTCCGTGATAGTCATTGGTTGTGTCATGGATTCCCCTTCCTCTCTTGATGTCCCTTTTGCTCAGTTTCAGGTTTTACAATCCCATCGCCTCAGGGGCCACGCTGGGATTCTTCTTCAGGTATTCAAGTCGATTCAACCCGTTGACATAAGCCTTGGCGCTCGCCGTGATGATATCGGGATCCGCCCCCTTTCCCAGGGCCACCAGGCCGTTTTCCTTGAGCCTTACGGTCACCTCTCCCTGGGCGTCCATCCCTCCGGTTATGGATTCGACGGAGAAGCGTATCAGCCTGGAACGGGTTCCCGTCATCTTAGCGATGGTATTGAAGGCGGCATCAATGGGTCCCACACCGAACCCCGCGCTCTGGACCTCCTCCCCGTCGATCAACAGTTTCACTGTCGCGGTCGGCACCGCCCCTGTTCCGCTCACCACATTGAGATAAGCCAGCTTGTAGCGATCCGGCACCCGCAGGATCTCCTCGGCGAAAAGGACCTCGATGTCTTCGTCCTGGATCTCCTTGCGCTTGTCCGCCAGGGTCTTGAACTTCTCAAAAAGACGCTGCACGTCTTCATCGGATACCTCGTAGCCGAGTTCCTTGAGTTTCTCCCGGAAGGCGTGCCGCCCCGAGTGTTTCCCAAGCACCAGGCGGTTCTTGGCCAACCCTATGGTCTCCGGCTCCATGATCTCATAAGTCATCCGGTTCTTGAGGACCCCATCCTGGTGGATCCCTGCCTCGTGTGCGAAGGCATTCGCCCCCACCACGGCCTTGTTGGGCTGGACCACGATTCCCGTGATCATGCTCACCAGGCGGCTTGTGGGGTAAATCTCCCGGGTCTCGATGGAGGTCCGGAGTCCCAGGTGTTCGCGCCGGGTATAGAGACCCATGACGAGTTCTTCCAGGGAAGTGTTCCCGGCCCGCTCCCCGATGCCGTTGATGGTCACCTCGGCCTGACGGGCACCGTTCCGGATCCCGGCCAGGGTGTTGGCCGTTGCCAGCCCCAGGTCGTTGTGGCAATGAACGCTCAGGACCGCCTTGTGGATATTGGGGGTGTGGGTACGGACATAGCGGATCAGTTCACCGAACTCGTCCGGCATGGCGTAACCCACGGTATCGGGAAGGTTCACGGTCGTGGCACCCGCCTCGATGGCGGCCTCGAAGACCCGGCAGATGTAATCCCTGTCGCTCCGGGATCCGTCCTCACACGAGAATTCCACGTTGTCCGTGAAGGACTTGGCGTAACCGACCGCTTCCACGGTCGCCCTAATCACCTCTTCCCGGCTCATACGGAGCTTGTGTTTCAGATGGATGTCGGAGGTGGCGATAAAGGTGTGGATCCTGGGATTGGCTGCATCCTTGATGGCTCCCCAGGCCTTGTCGATGTCTTCCTTGTTGGCGCGCGCAAGGGCGGTGATCTGTGCCTTCCGAATCCTTGCCGCAATCTGCTTGACAGCTTCAAAATCGCCGGGAGAGGCGGCGGGGAATCCCGCTTCAATGGCATCCACTCCCAGTTTTTCCAGTTGCCTTGCCAGCCTTAGTTTCTCGGCTGCATTCATGCTCGCCCCCGGGGACTGCTCTCCGTCCCTGAGGGTGGTATCAAAGATAATCACTCGTTCCATAGGCTGATAACCTCCTCGTATAATCGTTTTCAGCGTTTTTCAAGCAGTATGGACAAACCGTTCTCAATGGAGGTTATCGAACGAGCATACGCCGCAGGTTCCCCCCTTGGGAGGAACCTGCGGCGTTATTCACCGTTTCTCTGTCTTTTCCTGTTTTCATTCCTTTTTCCCGTTCACTGATCGTGAAAGTTTGTACTGGACACTGTCGGCCAAGGCCTGCCAACTGGCTTCAATGATGTTTGTAGAAACCCCGATCGTAGACCAGATCTCCTTCGCATCCCTGGACTCGATCTGGACACGCACCCGGGCCGCCGTTCCGTCGGATCCTTCGATCACCCTGGTCTTGAAATCCACCAGCCTCATCTCCCGGATCTCCGGGTAAAACTTGTGGAGGGCCTTCCGGAGGGCGTTGTCCAGGGCATTGACCGGTCCATCACCCTCGGCGGCCGTAATCTCCTGTTCATCTCCCACCGAGATCTTGATCGTGGCCTGGGATGCACTTGGGCCTTTGCCGTTCTTTTCGATCGTCACCCGGAAGGATTCAAGGCTGAAAGGTTCCTCTAACTGCCCGGTCGCCTTCTTTATTAAAAGCTCCAAGGACCCCTCGGCGGCCTCGAATTCATATCCCTGATCCTCCAGACGCTTTATCTCCTCAACGATTTTCCGGCTCGTGTATCCGTTCCCGCCCAGCTTGATGTCCATCTCCTGGGTCTTGTACTCGATGTTGCTCTTCCCGGAGAGATCCGATACCAGGACCCTGCGGCGGTTTCCCACCAACTCAGGTTCCATGTGTTCGTATGCCACTGGGTTTTTGAGGATGGCGCTCACGTGGACACCGCCCTTGTGGGCGAAGGCGCTTTTGCCTACAAAGGGCCGCTGATTGAAAGGAGGCACGTTGGCGATTTCGCTCACATAGCGGGAGAGTTCCGTAAGCTTCCTGAGGTTTTCAGTAGGCAGCACCTCATAGCCCATCTTGAACTGAAGGTTACCCACGACGGCGATCAGGTCCACATTTCCACACCGCTCCCCATAACCGTTGATGGTCCCCTGGACCATGGTGACACCGCTCTTAACAGCACTCAGGGAATTGGCCAAGGCCAGACCGCAATCGTCATGGGCGTGGATCCCCGTGGGGACATCCACCTCCGGCATGACTTCACTGATGATCTTCTCGATTTCGTCCGGCAGGCTCCCGCCGTTGGTATCGCAAAAAACGATCCGATCGGCCCCTCCCTCCGCTGCGGCCTTCACGGTCTCAAAGGCATAGGAGGGGTTTCTCTTGTACCCGTCGAAGAAATGTTCTGCGTCGTAAATAACCTCCCTCCCCTTTTCCTTTAAATAGGCCACCGTCTCCCGGATCATGGCGAGGTTTTCCTCCAGAGACACCCCGAGAATTTCGGTGGCGTGGATATCCCAGCTTTTGCCGAAGACCGTCACAGTCCCGACCCCGGTATCCAGGAGGGCCTGGATGCTGGGATCTTCTTCCGGTCTCAGGCTGGCGCGACGTGTACTCCCAAAGGCGGCAAGCCGTGTCCGATTAAAAGGGATCTGTCGGGCCATGTCAAAAAACCTGGCATCCTTCGGGTTGGAACCCGGCCAGCCTCCTTCTACATAGTGGATACCGAAATCATCCAACTTCCGGCACACCCTGATCTTGTCCTCGGCGGAAAAATTGATCTGCTCCCCCTGGGTACCGTCTCTGAGTGTCGTGTCGTATAGCAGGATTTGCCTTCCCATTTTCCATGCTCCCCCCGCAACCAAAAAAAAGATCCGTTATCAGGCGGGCCTGATAACGGATCTTGTGATGAACTGGTTTGAGCGTTAAGTCATTATCAGGCCCGGGGGTCTTGGAATTACCCCAAGCAGGAGAAGCAGCAGGGATACAAGTATCCCTACTGCGCTGATAATGACGATAATGTTATGGACCAGATTCATTTTTTCTTTTATTTTGCTGCCGAATTAAAATTAAAAAGCATTTTTAATCTATTTCAGATACAATGTCAAGAAATTTTTCGGCCTTTTGCTACTATCCCTCAAATCGTCCTTCCCTTACTGAAACTTGAATCAAACCGGCATCAAGTTCATTCAAGGATCTCGATGCCTTGGATCCGCCCCCCGCCGAATTCGTTCACGGCCTCTGCCGCCACTCCCAGACCGTACCGGAGATGATCGGTTCCGATGCCGGGGATGCCGAAGGCATAAAAAAGGACGTTTTCGGTTTCGCTCCGCACCCGGGTCTTCTCGTCCGCGCCCTGGCACAGGACACACACGATGGCCTTTTCATCCCTCAGGACTATTTCTCCTTCCTTTGTTTGAAACTCCCGTCCGCCCATTCCTTCAGAGACTTCCCCCTCCCCGGCCACATCCAGGGTCAAACGCCCCTCGAAACGATCAAGATCCGTCACGGCCACCAGGATACCCGCGCACATTTCCGCCATTATATGGGCGTCCACGAAGAGGTCATAGCGAGGGAAGCCACTGTGAATAGTCCGCTTCAGGTGCTTCGGCAAAGGGCATTCATATCCGAATCCTCGGAAGAACCGATCATAGGCCTCGATCCGCTCCGTGATCCGTGCCAGGGTCTCCCTTTTCCTCATTCTTCGGAGAAGTCTCCTTTTGTAAGCGTCGAATCCCGGGGGATTGGGGTGATTTCGGCATCCACGGATCATGGACCACCCGAAAGGTACTCCAGGATACCGCTTCCTGTAAGCCTCCGAAACGCTCAGATGGAGTTTGGTCATGGTTCACCCTCTCCTTCTCCGCCCGGGGCGTCCCTTCTGGACAAGCTGTGAACACGAGGGTTCCCGCTCGGATTGAATGATCTTAAAAGAAGCTCATATCAACCCCTCCGGCCCCTGTCAATTCCCCCTTTTCAGGCCGATCAATATAATCCTTATTCATAATCTTTCCTCCTTGAACATTTCCCTCGAATATGCTTCACTCGCACATGAAAGTCCTTGAAGGGAATCCGCCTCCCGGGACCTTACGCGATCGGTTCCGGTACACTTTCCCTGAGCCAGAAATGAAAGCGGAGGTTGTTGACGACGTGGGACCCGAGGAAAAAATCACATTTGAAGAAAATCGGCTGATGGTCCCGAACCATCCCGTCATTCCTTATATTGAAGGAGACGGCATAGGACCCGATATCTGGAAGGCGGCGGCCCGTGTACTGGACCGGGCCGTTGAACTCTGCTGGGAAGGGACCCGGAGGCTCGTCTGGAAAGAGGTCCTGGCCGGGGAAAAGGCCCACCGGGAAACCGGGAGATGGCTGCCCCAGGAGACCATCGAGGCCTTCAGGGAATACAGGGTCGGGATCAAAGGCCCCCTTACCACGCCTGTCGGAGAAGGCATCCGCAGCCTCAACGTCGCCTTGAGGCACAAGCTGGATCTCTATGCCTGCATAAGGCCGGTCCGTTATTTCCGGGGGGTGCCAAGCCCTGTCAAAGAACCCGGGAAAGTCGACATGGTCGTTTTCCGGGAAAACACGGAAGATGTCTATGCAGGCATGGAACTGGAGGCCGGGCGGGAAGAAACCCGGAATCTTATGGACTACTTTTCCCGAGAACTCGGCTGGCGCATCCGGCCCGATTCGGGCATAGGGATCAAACCCATAAGTAAGACGGGCAGCCGCCGTCTTATCAAGGCTGCCCTTGATTACGCCTTGGCCAAGGGGAGACGGAGCATCACCCTTGTTCATAAGGGAAACATCCAAAAATTCACCGAAGGGGCCTTCAGAAACTGGGGATATGAACTCGCCCGGGAACTTTACCCGGATAAGACCGCTTCCTGGGAAGAAGCGAAGGGGGGCTCTTCAGGGGGAAAGGTCCTTATCAAAGACACCATCGCGGACATCTTCTTTCAGCAGGCCCTGACCCGGCCGGAAGATTTCGATATCATCGCCACCACCAATCTGAATGGGGACTATATCTCCGACGCCCTGGCCGCCCAAGTGGGAGGGGTCGGAATGGCCCCCGGCGCCAATATCAATTACGAAACCGGCTATGCCATCTTCGAGGCCACACACGGTACGGCCCCTAAATATGCCGGCCTTGACAAGGTGAACCCTTCTTCCTTGATCCTGAGCGGGGCCATGATGCTCGACCATCTGGGCTGGTCCGAAGCGGCGCGGCGGATCGAGATGGGCCTGGAGAAAACCTTTTCATCACGCAAGGTCACTTACGATCTTGCCAGGCTCATGGACGGGGCTGAAGAGGTATCCTGCTCGGGATTCGCCGATCTGGTCTGCGAAAATATGGTCTAGGGCAAGGCTTTGTCCGCCCTGGTAAAAGAACCGGAAACATTGATCCACATTGGAATAAAATCCACCACAATTTTCTCCTTGACGAGGGGGGAGAAATTTGTATAGTTAAATGTATGCCGCTTGTATACAAAAAATATAATACCATTCCATTTCAACACATAAAGCCCATTCCATGAAAATAACCGTCCCTTCAAAAATGGATGAGATGTCCTTGACCGAGCGCGTGTATCGGGATCTTCGAAACGCCATCATCACCGGTCAAATTCCCGGCGGAACCAGGATGATCGAGGCCGCGTTGGCCGATCAGATGGGGGTAAGCAGAACCCCCGTCAGGGAGGCCTTGAAAAGATTCGCCCAGGAGGGTCTTGTCTATTCCATTCCTCGGGCCGGATACGTGGTCGAGGACTTGTCTGACGAAGATGTCGAGGATCTCTTCGCCGTCCGCACGGCCATTGAACAGATCGTGGCCCGATGGGCTCTGCCTAAGATTACAGATGAAGAAATCTCCCTTCTCAAAAAAAACCTGGATGAAACGGACGAGGTGCTCCGAAGCGGCCGGACTGAAAAGATGATTGACCTGGATATCGAATTTCACCACATCATTTACAAGGCATGCCGGAGCAAACGGCTTTACTTGATCAGCAAAAATCTGGGAGACCACACCCTGAAATTCCGTATCGCATGCATCCATATTCCTGAAATCGCCGAGCGTGCCAGGGATGATCATAAAAAAATTTATCAGGCGATAGCGGCAAGAGATCCCGTAGAAACGGAAAAGGCCATCTCCGCCCACCTCATGGTGGTCAAGGAGGATATCCTCAGCTTTTTGAAACGTTCCAGGGAAAAACAGTTCATCAGACAGGGCCTTGATTGATCGTCTTGGGGGAAGTCGAAATCCGGATGGCCGAAGAACAGTTTCGGTTCAGGGCACCGCGGGCCTCTCAGGGAACGCGGCCCATTACCGGGACTTTTCGCAAGGTCTTCCTCTTTCGTCCTCTTAACACACCTCTTAACACACCTACAAAAGGAGGGGCATTATGAAAAAATTTCTTATGTTGGGGTTTGTCGTGATCGGTCTGTTGATCCTGTCAGCTTCACCATTACTCGCAGGAAAAGTTTCCAAAGGCATCCATGTCGGGAATGCCGGGGCCTTCACCGGGGACGCGGCTGCACCCTGTATGGAAATCTTCAATTCCGCCCAGATCGCCGTAGATGAGTGGAATGCAAAGGGGGGCATCCAAGGTGTGAAGATCAAGCACATTATGGGTGATGACGCCATGGATCCAGCCCAAGGTGTCAACGTGGCCCAGAAATTCGTCGCCGATAAGCTGATGTACGGCGTTATCGGTCCCCCCATGAGCCACATCGCCCAGGCCACCATGAAGATTTACGGCGCCGCAAACCTCGCATGCATTACCACCGCCGCCTCCAAACCGTCCCTCACCGAACAGGGGTACAAGCACTTTTTCCGTGTCAACGCCAGGAACGATGCCCATGGCTGGAACTGTGCCCTTTTTATCAAGAGACACCTAAAGGCCAAAAAGGTGGCCATTCTCAACGAAAAGGTGGCCTATTGCGAAAACCTGGCCACTGAAACCATCCGGGGGCTCAAAAAGTTGGGAATCACCGATATCTTCCAGGACACCATCGTGGCCGGGGCCAAAGACTTTTCTCCCGTCCTTACCAAGGTCAAGGCCTATAATCCCGATGTCCTTTTCTTCGTGGCCACTACGGCTCCGGACCAGGCCATCGGCGTGCGGCAGGCGAGAGAACTGGGCATCAAGGCCGTGTTTTTCGGAACAGAAGGTGCCAGGGACAAAAACGACTTCATCGCCGCAGCCGAGGGTGCGGCCGAGGGAGCCTATGTGTATCATTTCGCCCCGGATATCTACAGCATTCCCGAGGCAGCCGGCTATGTGAAGAAGTACGAGTCGAAGTACGGAACCCTCAGCGGATTCGGTCCTCCCGCCTATGAGGCCATGAACATCCTTCTCACCGCAATCGACAAGGCGGCCAAGGACGGCGATATCACCCGAAAAGAAGTCGTAAAATACCTCCATGAAACCAAGGGGTACAAAGGCATTTTAGGGTTCCCGGTGACCTTCGACGAGAAAGGCGACCTTGAGGGTGGCGCGACTTACTTCTTCCGCGTGGAAGGGAAAGATTTCAAGCAGGTTACCGTCATGACCGGAAAGTAATCCGGTCTTCCGGGAGGTCCTGACCCCGGAGGGAGATTAACTCGTGTCCATCCATAAATAGGCAATTTTATTCAAGGTCAAGGAAGGCGAAGATTTTAACCACAGGAATACATTGAAGTATTTCGAGGATTAAAATCTGAGCCTGACCTGTCTGCCGTGCCTGCCTGCCCCTTGGAATGGCAGATAGGCCCGGCACAGGCAGGCGCAGAGATTGGAGAAAATCTGTAAGTGGTCGGGGAGGAGGTTCCCCGGCCACATTTTCCCGGCCCTTACTCAACTTCACGGTGAGCAAGAAATATGGACTTTTACCTCCAACTCCAGCAACTTCCCCAGCAACTGGTAAACGGCCTGACCTTGGGGGGAGTTTACGCCCTGATCGCCATTGGATACACCATGGTCTACGGCATCCTTTTCATGCTGAACTTCGCCCACGGTGAAGTTTACATGATCGGGGGGTTCGCCGGGTGGTGGGTGCTTCATCTACTTACACGGAACAATGTCCCCATAATGCATGCCGCCTTGGTGATCTCCCTCATGATCGTCATCGCCATGGGAGTGACGGGTCTCCTGGGAATCACCATAGAAAGATTCGCCTATCGACCCCTCAGGAAGGCCCCCAGGATGAATCTCCTGTTGAGTGCCCTCGGGGTATCCATCTTCCTGCAAAACCTCGTGCTCACTTACCAGGGGGCCAAGGTACGGTTCTTCCATGTCACTTCACTTATCCCTGAGGGGCTGCGCGTTTTCCAAGTGGGAAACGTCGTCCTTTCCTTCATGAAGATCCTGGTCCTCTCCGTTACTTTCCTTCTCATGGGACTCCTGACCTTTCTGGTCAAGAAAACCAAGGTCGGCAAGGCGATGAGGGCCACGGCCCAGGATATCGAGGCCGCCACATTCATGGGCATAGACGTGGATCGCATCATTGTGCTCGTTTTCCTCATCGGCTCAGCCCTGGGTGGGGCCGCCGGGACCCTTGTGGGGCTTCTCTTCACCCAGGTGGACTACTACGTGGGATTCCAGGCGGGCCTCAAGGGATTCACGGCCGCTGTGCTCGGGGGTATCGGAAACATTGCCGGGGCCATGTTGGGCGGCATTATCCTCGGCCTTCTCGAATCCCTCGCCACCACCTTCTTTCCCTCGGCTTACAAGGACGTGGTTGCCTTCGTTATCCTTATACTCGTTCTCATCTTCAGGCCTTCGGGTCTGCTCGGGGAAAAGATACCGGAAAAAGTCTGATGGAAACATATACGCAGGAAAACCCATTGAAACTGAAGTCCAGAGTCGCCCTCTGGGGAGGGCTGTTGTTGCTGCTCGCACTCTCCCCCCATATTATGCCCAACAATTACTGGCTTCGAATTCAAACCATGGCCGGTCTCTACGTCATGCTCGCTCTCGGATTGAACGTGGTGGCCGGATTCGCGGGTCTCCTGGACCTTGCCTATGTCGCCTTCTTTGGTATCGGGGCCTATATCTTTGCCTTCCTCTCGTCCGAGCAGTTCGGCATCCACCTACCCTTTCTTCTGGTTCTGCCGATATGCGCCTTCGCCACCATGGGGTTCGGTTTCGCCCTGGGCTCGACAAGCATGCGCCTGAAGGGGGACTACCTGGCCATCGTGACCCTGGCCTTTTCCCAAATCTTCAAGCTGCTCCTGTTGAACCTCGACCGCCCCATTAACATCACGGGTGGGGTAAACGGCATCTTCAACTTCGATCCTATCAGGATCCTGGGGTTTCAGCTCGTCTCTCCCCTTGCTTACTCCTATCTCATCTGGCTCTCCGCCATCCTTGTCCTCCTGGGATGCTACCGAATCAAAAATTCCCGTTACGGCAGGGGGTGGGAGGCCATCCGCGAAGACGAACTGGCCGCGGAGGCCATGGGGGTGAATACCTCCTGGATGAAACTCAAGGCCTTTGCCGGCGGAGCCTTCATCGCCGGGGCCAGCGGGGCGCTTTTCGCCTCCTTTCAGGACTCCGTTTTTCCCAATAACTTCGACTTCCCACAGCTCGTCATCATCTACTGCATGGTCATCCTTGGAGGCCTTGGGAACATCATCGGCGTAGTCCTCGGGGCCGTTCTTCTGGCCATTCTTCCCGAGTTTCTCCGTCAATACGGGGCATACCGGATGATGTCCTTCGGTCTCATTCTCATTGTTCTCATGGCCCTCCGCCCCCAGGGCATCCTGGGATCCATCGGGTTCCTGGTGCGGGGCATGAAACGCCCGGACAAGGACGAATCCGGGGTCCTCCGGGCCTCCACCGATCTATATTACAGGAGCCGCGAGCATCCGGTGGAGCGCGGGGAGGAATGCTATACAAAGGGCGAGAGGGTCCTCCTTGAGTTACGTAATGTGACCCAGGACTTTGGAGGTCTCCGGGCCGTGAACGACCTGAGCTTCAAGCTTCACGAGAGGGAAATCCTGAGCATCATCGGTCCTAACGGGGCGGGGAAAAGCACGGTATTCAACATCATTTCGGGAATCTACCCCCCGACGACCGGGATGGTGATGTTCGAGGGAAAGGACATCACAGGTCTCAAGCCCCACCAGATCGTCAAGACGGGAATAGCCCGAACCTTTCAGAATCTCCGCCTGTTCGGCAACATGAGCGTCCTTGACAACGCCAAGGTCGGTCAGTTCTGCAGAACACGTTCAGGTCCCTTATCGATCCTCCTTCACCTGCCCCGCTTCCGGAGGGAAGAAGAAGAAACGGAAAAGAAAGTAAAGGAAATCCTCGAGCTTTTCGGAGCCAGGCTTACGGGTTATCGTTTCGATCAGCAGGCCCTTTACCTCTCTTACGCCAACCGCAGGCGCCTTGAAATCGCAAGGGCCCTGGCAACCAACGCGAAAGTGCTCATGCTGGACGAGCCCTCGGCAGGGATGAACCCCCAGGAAACGGAAGAGATCACCCTGTTCATCAAGAAGCTGCGGGACACATACGGCTACACCATTCTTCTTATCGAGCACAAACTGAATGTGGTACAGGCCATTTCAGACACCGTCATCGCACTTGATTACGGGAGAAAGATCGCGGAGGGGACTTACGACGAGGTGGCCAACAACGAACAGGTCATCGAGGCCTATCTTGGAAGGAAAAGAGGGTAGAGCCATGGAGCAGGCGCCTGTCCTGGAACTGGAACACGTTGATACATTTTATGGAAGCATCCAGGTGTTGTACGATATCAACATCCGCATTCATGAAGGAGAACTGGTCTGTCTCCTGGGTGGAAACGCTTCCGGAAAATCCACCACCCTTAAGACCATCCTGGGAATCTGTAAGATCAAAAGGGGCACCGTGCGGCTCATGGGAGAGAGGATCGACGGCAAACCCACCAAGCATATTATAGCCCGCGGGGTAGCAATCGTTCCCGAAAACCGCCGGATATTCCCCCGCCTCACGGTGCTCGAAAACATGGAAATGGGGGCTTACCTGAGAAAGGATCCGGAGGGCGTCAAGAAAGACATAGAGCGAATGCTAGACCTTTTCCCCCGCCTCGGGGAGCGCCTCCACAGGCCCGGGATGACCTTGAGCGGCGGAGAACAGCAGATGCTCGCCATGGCCCGCGCACTTCTTTCGAACCCGAAGGTGCTCCTCATGGATGAACCTTCCATGGGACTTGCCCCCATCCTCGTGGACCAACAATTCGAGCTGATCAAGGAAGTCAACCGGAGGGGAACCACGATTTTCGTGGTGGAACAAAACGCCAACATGGCCCTTTCCATAGCGGACCGCGGCTATGTGCTCCAGACCGGCGCCATACTCCTGACCGACACGGCGGAAAAACTACTCGCAAACGACATGATGAAACGGGCCTACCTGGCTACGGGCGGATAAGCCGGGCCAAGCTGCATCAGGATTGAAACCTCCTTCCTTCTACTGCTTTTCACCGCTTCGAAAAGACTGTTTCGGGTGGAGAAGAAAATGAACCTCAAAACGCAACCTGTTGATCGTATCTCCTTCATCCTGGGGATGATTACGGCCTTTGCCGAATGCCTGGCCAATGAATCAAAAAGGATGGCCCTCTCCCCTCCCTTTTACTCCAGTGACTACAGTTCGGTTCTGCCAGAGGCCGAACGAATCGCCCGGGAACAGGGGATTCATCTCTGGTACGAGGAAAATCCGGATCTACCCCCGGCAAACAGGCTTCACTGGTTTGTGATGTACAAATTCCCTGAAGTCCTGGAAGAATACAAAAAATTGAGAAACAAAGGGTTCAACCCCATCCGGCACTTCTCAGAGTTCGGTGCTCTACTGAGTTACGGAACGGCCTGGGGAAAAGGGGCCGACGGTGTACTTCCGATGATGAGAGAGGTCCGCCCCACAGAAGATACCGTTGGAAGGATTCTTCTCGGAGAAGGAGTCTGGCCCCCTATACGGGACAAGGAGTGATATTTACCACCACGCGGACTCCGGTTGCCGCCCCGCGGGTTCCTTGTTTTCGTCGGGGTCCCGAAGGGCAAGGATGCCACGGGGTTTCCAGTCAGGGTCATCGCCGTCATTCCCTAGGATCAACAACAAGGACCGGGCCCAAAGGCCCGGTCCTTGTTTGGATATAACCGCACGAATATTTCCGGCTGGTAATGCTATTTCGGGACCCCGTCATCATCCCAGCCCCTGAGTCGATAATACTCCTTGACCATCTTCTCAATGGGAACCACATTTCCCTTTGAAGGGCCTTCCCGCAAAGGTTCCCGTGTAAACCGCCCCGGCAGGGTATCCTGACTCGCATCCACCCCGAAATCTATATTTAGGCGCCGCTCGGCATCTATGACGCCCCGCAGCGCCTCGTTCACCTTGCCCTCCGTAAACTTGAGACCCGTGCCGGTCCGAAGCAGCCCGGCGGCAAACTCGAAATCCAGGATGTCCATACTCAGACCCACATTCTTGCACATGGTCAGGCAATCGGTGAGCAGGGCCTGCCGTTCGGTATACTCCACCAGAACGGCCTTTCCATTGTCGGATAGACGGTCCGCCGCATCCCGGGTGCCGAATCGCCTCTCGGATTCCTCGTAGCGTTCCGTCAATTCGAAGAAAGGTTCAGCACGCAGATGATCCGCCCCCCTGGAGGCGATGGCGTAAGTGAGCCCGAAGGCCTTCAGGCCCCGGGGATCTCCGCAGATCATGTCCAGGCCCTTTACGTGGAAAGCGTATTCCTCCGTCCCCTTCCCGTAATGCCGGGCCAGATGCCGAGTTCCCTCCGCGAATAAATCGCCGATTCCCTGCCGGTAAACGATCATATGGAGAAGTTTCTCGATGGTCTCCCTGTTTCCCCAGGTAAAATCGAGCCCTTCAAAATCATCCCTGCCCAAAAGCCCCCTTTGCACGCATTCCATGGCCCAGCCGATTGTTTCCCCGGAACTCAGGGAATCCACCCCCATGCGGTTGAGGAAGGCGTTCATTTTCAGGGCGAAGCGGAGATCATCGTTCCCGATCCGGCTGCTGTAACTGCAAAGGGTCTCGAATTCCGGACCCTCGGACTCTCCATCTTCCGTAATATAATACCGTGAGCAATGGATGTTGCAATTATAACAGGCCTTGTTCTTGACTTTATAGATCTCCGCCAGCCTCTCACCGCTCACCTGATCTACATAAGGGGCCAACCCTTCCTGGAAATGATTGGTGGGGAGGATCCCGATTCCGTGCAAGGCCTTCATCAGGAGCGTGGACCCCAGGGCCTTGCGCCGTTCATACTCAGGGTGATCCATAATCCTCCGATCCAGCTCTCGGCACAGGTCCATGAATCCCAGGGGATCCGATACGCTTAGACGTCCCTTTCCCCGCACGGCCACGGCCTTGAGTTTTTTCGAACCGAAAAGGCAACCCATCCCGCTCCGCCCGAACATCCGGGAGTTGTTGCAGGCCACCGTGGCATACCTGACCAGGTTCTCGCCCGCGGGACCGATGGCCGCCACCTGTATGGCATTGTCACTACATTCCTTCCGGATGGCTGATGTGGTCTCCCAGATATCCTTTCCCCACAGGTGGGAGGCGTCCCGGACCTCCACGAAGTCATCGGCGATGAAGAGATAGCATGGCTTTTCCGCTCTCCCGGTGATGATAATCTGATCATAGCCAGCCTGTTTGAGCTCAGGACCGAAAAAACCGCCTGCCGCGGAATCCCCGAGAATCCCGGTCATGGGAGATTTGCCCGAAATAGTGGTGTAGGCCGACGTGGAAAGAAGCGTACCGGTTAAGGGTCCCACTCCGATAAGAAGCATGTTTTCTTCTGAGAGGGGATCCGCATCCCTCTTCAGCTCATCGTAAAGGCGCCAGGAGTTCAGGCCCCGCCCCCCGATGGCCCTCATCACATAAGCGGGATCCGTTTTTTCCCTCTTTGTTCCGCCCGTGGTCAAGTCGACCCGAAGCACGTATCCGCCGTATCCGTGAAGCATTCAACCCCTCCTTTGCTTGAGCCATTGTTCCCTGAGTCCCTCAACGGATTCAAGGGCGAAGTCCAGTCGCTTTTCTTCCGGGGTCTTACCCCGGGCCCTCTTCTTGAAGATTTCGAGGCTGACCTTTCCAGCCCCTTCAGGTTCAAAGGAAAGGGCCCCCATGGTACAAGCCTTCACACAGCGGGGATCACCGCCGCAAAGATCGCAAACCACCGGGACCTCCTCGAAAAGCTCAATCGCCCCGATGGGACAGAGTTTCTCGCAGGTGCCACATCCCGTGCATAGTGTGGTTGAGAGGACCACCTGACCGTACCGACCGAACTGGATGGCCGATTCCGGGCACTTTGCACAGTAACGTTCCTTGCAGAGTCTGCAGTTGACGGGGAAATCGATCCCGGACTCCTCCACCTTCACCACCTTGATTCGGGCCCCGCTCCTTCCAACCTTCCCAGAATGATAAAAGGAGCAGTGGACTTCACAACGGCGGCAACCCGAACACTTTGAAACATCCACGATGATCATTCTTCCTCTATCCTTTCTATGCGGTACTGAACCCGCCCATCGGGATCAGGGCAAGAGAATCGAACCCCTGAAAGGCTGGTCCATTCCCCCTTCCTGGGTTCGGTTCGCTGGAGGATGGGTAGGATGGGCATCATGCTCTGAAGGGCCCACATACATATGAATTTGCCCTCAGGGATCATGATCTTCCCCCGCTCCTCCAGAATAAAGCTATCACCGACCAACATGGGAAGGGAGCAATAACCATCTATCCTTTCCACCGTAATCTTCAATTTATACACGAAATTCCTCCTCTCTTTTGAGGAAATTATGAGGCCTGGGCCCAAAAGCTGGATCACCGCCTGCCCGTCCGGCAATGGCCTTCAGACGCCGAAGGCCTCCCGCTTCGATCAGGGGATTATGGGCGGCAACCCATGATCTTACCAAGGATCTCCTTAATCCTCTTCTGGATGCCCAACCCCTTGCAAATGGGTGGTTTTCCGGACTGTAACTATCAAAAGGCCGCCCTCCAGTCAAACTTGCTCTACCCGGTTGCTTTCTCACTATACACGAAAATACAGATTTATATATGAAAAAAACCATTCATATATAAATATTTTTGTTGGCATTTCCCGCCAGGCTCTGCTAGGATGGCCGTTAAAGTTTCATTAAATGCCGTGTTCACCCTGACGGGCGATCGTCGACAAGTTCAAGTAAGGGAACAAAGTATGGAAGGCTTGGGCTCCAAGATCAGAGAGGAACGAAAGGCCCTGGGACTCACCCTTGAACAATTCGCCGAACTCCTGGGGACGAGCACCTCCATGTTGCAGCGGGTGGAAACCGGTGTGAGGTCCCCCTCGGTCGATCTTTTGGTCGAGATCGCCAACGTCTGCCGGAAACCGATCGACGAATTCCTCAACAATAAGCCCATCGGGTTTCGGAAATTCGACCCTTCAAACCAGAAAACGATCCACATCAGCGGTTGCGATATCACCATTCTATGCCCTTACGGCCTTATCTCAAAGGACATAGTTGTCAGCCATTTCCGGGGAAAGAAGGGGGCTGAAATCGAACCCCAGCGGCATGACGGGTATTGCTGGGTGTATATCCTTAAAGGAAGTTGCACCTTCGAACACGACGGGGTTCAACATGAATTAAAAAAAGGGGACTCCATTTTCTACGATGCGGCCAAACCCCAACACCTCAAGGTCAAATCGACCCTGGAGTCCATCCGGATCACCATCAGAAGGTAACCCTGAAAGTATGGGAAGCGGGCCCCTGAAACGGATCCACAGGGGCGCCCTGCGAGGCTGAAATGTCAACCGGGAATCCAGCCCGATCTCCGAGGTGAAGATAAAGAGAAAGGGGGTGAGGGAAATACATCGGGCTTTTGAATACGGATTTCCAAAGTAACTCATCACCTATCAGAAGGAGGGCGGATCATGAAACAGAGGAAAATCTTTACCCTGGCATGCATCATCACATTTCTTTTGACGGGCATTATGTTGAGCATCCCGGGTGGTGCGGCCCACGCAAAAAAGATCGAACTTTCACTGGCCAACGAAGCACCGCCGTTTTTCGTCTACACCATCATCTCCAAAAAATTCAAGGAGATGCTGGAACAGAAGATCGGGGACAAGGTCACCGTAAAAATCTACCACTCGGGACAATTGGGTGGAGAAAAGGACACCATTGAAGGCGAGATGATCGGAACCGTGGACATGGCCATTGTTCAAAGCTCACTCTTAGCCCTCTGGGAAGAACAGATGGTCTACATTGACATCCCCTTTCTGTACCGGGACGTAGACCATGCCATCAAGGTGATGAACGGACCGATCGGGCAATCCATCAACCGGAAGATGGAAAAACACGGTGTAAAAATCCTCGCATGCATGAATCTGGGTTTTCGCGGCATCTACAATAGAAAAAAACCCATCTATAAACCAGAAGACGTGGCGGGAATGAAGTACCGCGTGATCCAAAACCCCCTTTACGTAGACCTCATCAATTCCTGGGGAGCAAAGGCGGTCCCCATGAATTTCGGGGAGGTCTATACGGCCCTCCAGCAGGGAGTCCTGGATGCGGCGGGACTGGAGCCGTACTCCTATGAGATCATGAAGCACTATGAACCGGCCCCCTATTTCTCCATAACCAACCACATCTATCAGGCCTTCCTGCTCACCATGTCGAAGAAAAAATTCGACTCCCTCCCCGCCGATGTTCAGGAGGCCATCCTGAGTACAGCGAAGGCCCTTGTCCCCACGGCCGTTCAGATCACCAAGGACATCGATTATCGGGTCATCGGCAAACTTGTCAGGGAAAACAAGGTCCTTTTCAACGTGGCCGATATCGAGGCCTTCAGGAAGGCCTCCAGGGCGGTGAGTGAAAAGTACTCCGCCAAGGTGGGAAAAGATATCATCGACGCCATCAAGGCAGTGAAATAAATCAAAATGCCGGGCAGCCCGGCCGCTCACCCCGGGCTGTCCCGCTTCTCCTGGATCACCGGGAATGCTGGACAGGATAAGTCACCTTCTCAATATCTTTGTAAAACACCTGGCGGGTCTCCTCACGGCGGCCATGACCGTCGTGGTCTTTCTCCAGGTGCTCTTCCGTTATGTCTTCAACGCGCCCCTCGACTGGTCCGAGGAGATGGCCACCTTCGCCTTCACCTGGATGGCCCTCCTGGGGGCGAGCGTCGGGCTGAAAGGGGAAGAACATCCCGCCCTGGACATCTTTTTCATGCGGCTCTCCGGAAAAATTCAGATCTTCGTGAAGACGATCATCAACCTGAGCATCATCTTCATGCTGGTGATTCTTTTCATTTACGGAATAAAGTTGACCCTGGCCATGAGGAGTCAGTCCACCGCGGCGCTGGGATACTCCGTATCCTTTGTTTATGTCGTTCTCCCGATCTCCGCTCTCATCATGCTCCTTCACATAATCGTTCAGGCCCTGGACCTCTTCAGGAAGAAGGAAAAGGAAGATTAGATTCATGGCCCTCACGCTTTTCACAATATTCTTTGTCCTTCTCATCATCGGGGCGCCCATCGTTTTCGCCATCGGGGTTGGAACCACCGCAGCCCTCATGGTGGGCGGCATCCCCCTCGAAATCCTGCCCCAGAAGATCTTCTCCGGACTGGCCCATTTCCCCTATCTGGCCGTACCGCTGTTCGTCCTTGCAGGGATGCTCATGGAGACCGGGGGCATTTCCAGGCGTATCGTGGATCTTTCCAACGCATTGGTGGGTCATATCCGAGGGGGCATGGGCATGGTGGTCATGGTGGCCACCATCTTCTTCTCGGATATTTCAGGTTCTTCGGCCGCCGATACAGCGGCCATCGGCAGCGTGATGATCCCGCCCATGAAAAAAAGGGGATATGACCCGAGCTTCGCCGCGGCCCTGGTAACCGCGGCCGGCGGCATGGGTGTCCTGATTCCGCCCTGCCTCACGATGGTCGTCTTCGGCAGCCTTACCAACACCTCCATCGGCGCCCTCTTCCTTGCGGGTTTCGTACCGGGAATCGGGATGGGGCTCATCTTGATGCTGCTGACCTATGTCATAGCAAGGAAGAAAAATTTCCCGCGTGAGAAACGGGCCACTTTAAAAGAACTGCTGGTGGCGTTCAAACGCTCCTTCCTTTCCCTCTTCATGGGGGTGATCATTCTCGGGGGGATCATCCTCGGAATCTTCACCGCGACGGAGGCCGCCGCCGTGGCCGTGGTATACGGCTTCTTCCTTTCCGTGATCCTTTACAGGGAAATCAAGTGGTCCCAGCTGCCTGAAATCCTCTGGAAATCAGCCGTCATATCCGGGGTGGTAATGCTCGTCGTAGGCATCTCCTATGCCTTCGGATGGGTGCTTGCAAAGGAGCAGATTCCTGTCAAGCTGGCCAACTTCATGCTCGGGATCCCGGGCGGAAAGTGGGTCTTCCTCCTTGCCGTGAACCTGCTCTTGCTATTGATGGGCATGTTTTTCGACGCCTCCCTTTCCGTTGTCATCCTGGTGCCCATCCTTTTCCCGGTGGCGCTCAAGCTCGGCATCCACCCGGTCCATTTCGGCACCTTCGTGATCATGAACCTGGGGATCGGTTTTACGACCCCTCCCTTCGGCCTGTCCCTGTTCATCGCTTCGAGTATCGCCAAGGTCAGGCTGAGTTCCATCATCAAACCCATATTTCCCTATATCCTCACCATGATCGCCTTTCTCATGGTGGTGACCTATGTGCCCTGGTTTTCCCTGGTCCTTCCGAGGATCTTCATGGGGTACTAGCGGGGATTGACGATTCGGTTTTGTCTTTCCTTTTTGGGAGCTATTATGATAGGCGTGGACTTAAAACCCGTTCATGACATTTCTGAAGAGCCCGAAGGGGAAAACTCCTTTTGATTTAACACGAGGATCCCGGGTCGATCCATGCCCTGGAGTATGGTGGGCTCCGGGAGAACCCATACACATCCGAGGAATGTTTCCATGAAAAAAGTGATCACGGGAGAAGACGTCCATTTGGCATATAAGGCGGGGGAAAAAGAGATCCGCCTGGGACCAAAGGACATCGTTACGAGTGTAGCCAGGGAAACCGCCGAAAAATACGGACTGCGATTTGTCCGGGAAACCGAATCCGCTCCCTTAACCTCAGGGGCTCCGGCAGGGGCGGGGGTCTTCGTTCCCCGGCGACTGGAGATAGCTGGAGATAGGACTTCCCCCTCCCCGTCTCCTCCGGGCTCTTCTCCCAGCCCGCCCTTTGATATGGACTACTGGCGCAAACAGTTTCCCATCCTGAAAGACCGTGTCCATGTGGCCAACTGCTCCCAGTCACCTCAATCCACCTTCACCCGGGATGCGGCCATGGAATACATGGAAAACTGGAACAGGATGGGTATGGACTGGGAGCGGTGGATGGAGGAGATTCACCGCTCCAAGGAGGAGTTCGCGAAAATCATCCATGCCGATCCGAGCGAGATCGCCGTGGGCACGTCGGTCTCGGAATTGACGAGCGTGGTTGCCAGTTCCCTCCCCCTGAATGCCGGGAGGAAAACCATCGTCTTGACCGAGGCCGAATTCCCTACCGTGGGCCACGTCTGGCAGGCCACTCGGAAATACGGCTATGACGTCCGGTTCATTCCCGTCAAGAACGGCATGATCGATATCGAGGACTATGACCGGTACGTGGACGAAGACACCCTCCTCACCTCCCTGTGCGATGTTTACTATTACAACGGTTTCCGGCAGGACCTGGCACGCATCATCCCAAAGGTCCACGAAAAGGGCTCCCTGGTGTACATTGACGCCTACCAGGGCCTGGGCACTCATCCCCTGGACGTAAAGGCATTGGATATCGATATTCTTTCTTCCGGGAACCTCAAGTATCTCCTTGGGGTTCCCGGCATCGCCTTCCTATACGTGAAGCGTGAGATCGTGGAATACCTCAAGCCGGCCTTCACGGGGTGGTTCGGACGGAAGGAACCCTTTGCATTCGATATTCACACCGTGGATTATGCTGAGGATGCACGCCGGTTCGATACCGGGACCCCCCCGGTCCCCACCGCTTACATCGCAAGGGGGGGGATGAAAATCATAAATCTCGTCGGGGTGGACAAGATCTTCCAATGGACCAACGTCCTTTCCGAGCATTGCATCAAGGGGGCCCTGGAGCGGGGCCTTGAGGTCGTAAGCCCCACTGATCTGAGCATAAAGGCCCCAAACACCGCCATCCGGGTTCCCGGCAATTCCCACGACTTCGAGCTGGCCCTGAGGGAAGAAGGGGTCATCGCATCGGCCAGGGCGGACGTGGTGAGGATAGCTCCCCACTTTTTCACCACACTGGAGGATATCGACTATGTCCTTGACTGCTATGTGAAAATCATGAAGAAAATGAAGCTACCTGCTGCAAGCAGCAGGGTATCTTGAACGGAATTGCTACGAAGTCGTCCCGCCGTTTCTCCCTGCAGCCCGGCTACAGGGCATCTTGGCGAAGGCGAATGAAATGATCAGAGGAGGCCCCATGAAACTTTGCAAGGTCGTTGGATTCGCCACCGCCTCCATCAAGGAGGAGGGGTTGAGTGCTTTCAAGCTCCTGGTGGTAAAAGGTATCGATGAGGAGGGCGTTCCCTCGGGTCAGCCCTTCCTGGCCGTGGACACCCTTGGAGCGGGTCATTCCGAACTCGTTGCTGTAACGACTGGAGCACCCGCCCTCAATGCCCTGAATAACAAAGACTTGCCCGTTGACGCGGTCATCGTGGCAATCCTTGACAGCGTATCCGTAAACCAAAAAGAAATCTACAGCAAGAGCAAGGAGGAATAGATGAAGGCGTTAGGTATGATCGAAACAAAGGGTCTGGTGGGCGCCATCGAGGCGATGGATACCATGGTAAAATCCGCCAATATCGAGGTCCTGGGCATGAAGGAGATCGGGGCGGGGCTGGTCACGGTCTTCGTGGAAGGGGATGTCGGGGCCGTAAAGGCCGCTCTGGACGCGGGCGCGGCCTCGGTCAACAAGATCGGCGAGATCGTTTCCGTCCATGTCATCGCCCGGCCGAGTGAAGAAACTCTCAAGGCGCTCCCCAAAAGAGAGAAACCGGGCAAGAAAAACTAGCCAGTACCCATCCATAAAATAATTTTGGGCACTGGCGAGTTTCCAATCCAGAAATGAGAATTTTTATGCAAGATCAAGAAAATCAAGGGATTACGCGGAGGCGTACATCTAGTACGCCGCACCTGTCTGCCGGACCAGGCACAGGCAGGCAAGGAATCCCGCAGATTGATGCAGAGATTGCGCAAAAAGGCCATTTATGGATGGAAACCAGCTAGTGGAAAGAAAGCGGGTCCTTATGGCTGAGGAACACTTTCAACTCAGGACGTATGCCTTCATAGACAGCATGCAGCCTCAGTTCGCCGCCTTCCTGGGCTCGGAGCTCGACGGGGACGTACCCCTGGCCAACATGGCGGAATTGTGGATGGAACTGGCCCCGGGCAGTGAGGTGTACAACCTGCTCGACCTGGCCCTCAAGGCCAGCGACGCAAGGCCGGGTCTTCAAATGGTGGAGAGGGAATTCGGGGTCCTGGAAATCCACTCCTTTTCCGTGGAGTCCGTGAAGGACGCCGGGAAGACCATCCTGGAGACCTGCGGGCTGGATATCTCCCAGAGACTCAGGCCCAAGGTGGTCTCATCGAAGATCATCCACAAGGTGAATCCCTATCAGGCCCAGCAAATCAACAAGAACAGGAAGGGGAATCTCCTCCTTCCGGGCCTCTCTCTCCTTGTCTTCGAGGTGGAGCCGGCGGCCTATATTGTTTCGGCCGCCAACGAGGCGGAGAAGGCGAGCGACGTGCAACTGGTACACTTCAACCCCTTCGGCCGGTTTGGGAGGCTTTTCCTTTCCGGCCGGGAATCGGAAATCAGGTCCGCCCTGGAGGCGGCCGTTGCAGCGATCGAAAACCCCTGAGGCCTTATGGGGCTGATCTGAATCATGGTCTTCATACCCCATTACCTAAAAAAAGAAAGGGGAAAGCCCTTCGTCCCCACCTGGCTGGGGGAGGCCGATAGGCCGTCCTCCCTTGGCACCGATTCCTTCCCTCCCCTGGAGGAGACCGGGACTTCTCCTCTCTTGCTCAAAGGCGGGGTATGCGTCGTCCCCTATGAGGGACTTTTACCCATGGACATCAGGATCGAGGAAGGCAGAATCCTCGAAATAGGAGAAGACCTACCCGAGGCCGGCGCCCGGATCGTGCCCGTCCGAGGAAAATACGTGATTCCCGGGATCCTGGACCCCCATGTCCACCTGGGAATCTACGCCGAATTCCAGGACGAATTGGCCACGGAAACCCGCTCTGCGGTGCTCAACGGGGTCACGACCATCGGGCTTTATGTCAATTCCGAAGAATCCTATCTCCCAATGCTGGAGGATACGATCCGGCGCATCGGAGAAATCTCCCTGTGTGACGTATTCATCCATCTCGCCATCTTCAACCGCAAGCAACTGGAGGAAATCCCCCTTTACCATTCCCGGTTCGGCGTCACCTCCTTCAAGACCTGGATGTGCGGCATCCCGGGCCTCATTCCCGACGCCGAAGACGACTTTCTCATGGATCTCATGGAAACCGTGGCGTCCCTTGGAAAAGGCGCCGTGTTGAATATCCATGCGGAAAACCACCGGGTCGTCGCCCGGGCCACGGAAAAGTTGAAGAGGAAAGATCCCTCCAGTCGATCCCTCTCCACCTGGGAAGAGAGCCATCCTGGGTTTGGAGAGGCCGAGGCGGTGGAGAGGGCGGCCCGCCTCTCGGATGAAAGCGGAGCGCGGATCTATTTCGTTCACCTCTCCTCAAAGGAGGCTGTGCAATCTGCAGCAAGCCTCAAGCACAGGAGGAAGAATCTCTACTTCGAAACCACTTCCCCCTATCTGACCCTTTGCCTCGAGCAGAACCTGAATCTCCTTTACAAGATGTCCCCCCCCATAAGGAAGCGTGAAGACCAGGACGCCCTCTGGGAGGGCCTCAGGGAGGGAACCCTGGATACCATCGGCACCGACCATACCCCCATGACCAGGGAGCAGAAAGGTGCGGCTCCGGACGTCTGGGGAACACCGCCAGGTTATCCGGCCCTGGGCACCCACCTTCCTTCCCTTCTCCACGAGGCCGGCAAGAGGAATTTTCCTCTGGAGCGTCTCATCGAAAAGATGACCGCCGAACCCGCTAAGGTCTTCGGGCTCTTCCCCCGCAAAGGCACCCTCCTTCCCGGAAGCGACGCAGACCTTGTCATCGTGGACCCACTGCTGGAGAAAGCCGTCACCCACCAGGCCGCGGCATCCAGGGCCGACTATGCCCTGCACGAAGGAAAGAGGCTCACGGGCTGGCCCGTAGCAATCATCAAGTCCGGGCGGATTCTGGATCCGGTGCAGGGAAGCCAAGGGGTGATGAGAAAAATCGGACGGTACCTGGAGAGGGGGGTTGACGGGGACATGGGATAACCCGATCTACCGAAACTTCCCCGGTTCGGGCCTGGAACTCCCGGTCCCGGGCGGCGAATCTTTTCCTGATTTCCTTTCAATCGGCGTAAGGACACACCTTGATGCATATTCCGCATATGGGGGTTCCGATCCCGGGCAACTTAGCGAAACGGTTCACGGTTTGATCCACGCATCGGGAAAAAAAGAGGGCCTCCTCCCGATCCTTGTAATGATGCTCCGTATTCACACCCTTGATGGCCTCGGCCGGACAGGCATCCCGGCAGTTGTTGCACTCTCCGCACCGGTTTTCCAAGGGGGAGTCGGGATCCAGGGGGGCCTGGGTCAGGACTGTAACGAGTCGAACCCGGGGGCCGTATTGGGGGGTGACGAGCAGCAGGCTCTTTCCCTGCCAGCCCAGACCCGCCACGCGGGCCACGGCCTTGTGACTTACGGCCCCATATAGTCCTTCCCAGTCCAGGATCTGGGAGGCAGGGATAGGAAGACTTTCATAACCGGCATCTTCCAGGTGAACGGCCGTCTTGAAGGCGATCTCGTCCAACAGCCGGTTCGCCGTCTCATAGGCGGCCTTGTAGAGGGGAGTGGGCCGGTCCTCGATCCCCTGGAAGATCACCCGAGGGAGGCGAACCGCGATCGCAATCGCCCGGGAGAAGGGATCCAACAGGCCAAGGGGTTCCACCCTGAGCCCTTCCAAGGCCGCAATGTCGGCCACGCCCACCAAGTCAGCGCCCCAGCCCCTGATCCTTTTCTTCAACTCCGCGGTGTAAGCCCCAAGCAAGCTTTCCATGGCCGTACCTTTCTCCTTTTCTCTTAACAGGCTATTGAAAAACGTGGCGAGCACAGTAGTTTTTCAACGGCCTGTTGAACCCAAATTATGCGTGGACGCTTGCCCGCCTCGGGCGCGGCCTGTCCAAGAAAGGGTAAAGGGATTTTCCCGTAAGCGGCCTATTTTGGCTCTGGAGCAGCCTGCCTGCCGCAGGCAGGGAGAACGAAGCCATGGACGGCGTAGCGCCTGCCCGCCGGCTGTTTGGCGGGAACGTAGCGAAGGGAACATCCCTTTACCCTTCACCCATTGTCAATGGCTTCTAAGGAAGCAGGAGGGTGAAGGTGGTACCCTTGCCGGGTTCCGATTCATAGGTCAGTTCCCCTCCGTGTTCCTTTACGATTTTCAGTGTCACCGGCAGCCCGAGCCCGGTCCCCTTGTAACCCTTTGTGCTGAAGAACCCGGTGAAAAGCCTCTTCTGGGTCTCCTCGTCCATTCCGGTTCCGTTATCCACGATCCTGAAGCGAACGCTCCACCCTTCCGGCCTGTCGGTCATCACGATCACCTTGCCCCTGCCCCGGGTGATTCCTTCAAGGGTGCAGGCATCGATGGCATTGCTGACCAGATTCAGGAGGCAATGGTGTATGGCCGTCCTATCCATGGAGACTTCGCCCAGTTCGGGGTCGAGCCGGTGAACCAGTTGCACCCCCGCCAACTCGGCCCTTTCCCCCATGAGACCTATGACGTTCATGACCAGCTCATTAGGATCCACGGGCCGGAATTCGGGTTTCCGATCCTTGGCGTAGACGAGCATATCCATAACGATTTGCCCGATCTGGTCTATACTCTTCTCCAGCATACGCCAGGCCTTCTCCACCAGCGCCATGTCCTTCTTCCTGATCCCCGAATTTATGACATATCCCCCGCCCTTCAAACCATTGAGAATGTTCTTGATGTAATGGGCCACACCCGCCACGGTCTCGCCGATGGCCGCCATCCGCTCTGATTGCTCCTTTTCCTTCTGAAGCCGACGCACCTCCCTGAGATCCTGGATGAAGGCCACACTGCCCACTTCCTCGCCGTTGTCATACAGGAGCGTTCCGGCGAAACGTACGGGAACGGGTTCACCCTGCTTGTTGGTTACCTCGATCTCCTTGTTGACGACCTTTCCAAAAGGGCCGTATTCGTCGCTGTAAAAGGTCTTTCTCAAGTCCTTGGCGGTTTCCCTGGAAAAGATTTCACTGTAACTCCTCCTCCCGATCACCTCCTCGGGAGAATACCCCAGGATCTCGGAAGCGGCCTGATTGAAGATAACCAGTTTACCCTCATTGTCGGTCGCGATGATGCCGTCGATGCAATTCTGAATCAGGTTCTGCTCAAAGGCCTCCCGCTTCCTGAGTTCCTGCATCATTCTCACCTTGTCGGTGATATCGATGTAGGTCACGATTGCGCCCTGGATCTCGCCCCGGTCGTCCTTGATGGGGGCCGCGAACAGATGGATGTGGGTTCCCTTTTCCCCGATCTGGGGGAAGAAGTGCTCGGATTCGTAAGCATCCTCGATAAGAGGGGACCTTCTGAGCCCGATGCGTTCATCGAGCTTTTTCATCCTCCGGTAATCCCTGTCGATGATGAGATCGGCCAGCAAGGGGATCTTCCGCTTGTACCAGGGTTTCCAATGCCAGTCGGTCCCGATCATCTCCTCACTGCTGTATCCGGTCAGGTTTGCACAGGCTTGATTCCAGTACGCCACCTTATGGTTCTTGTCGATCACGAACATGGGCGTGGGCGATCCATGGATGATGCCTTCGGCGATCTCTTTCTGGAGAAGGGCCTCTCTCTGTGCCGCTTCCAGTTCACGGGTACGGGCCTCGACTTCCCTTTCCAGTTTTTCGGAATAAAGTCTTTGGGCCTCCTCGTGTCTTTTTCTCAACTCCACTTCTCGGTCGATGATGTAATCAATGAGATCCCAAAAAAAATCCGCGATCGTATGATCCATGATCCTGACCCACGGGGGCTTCTCCCGGTGAAGGGCCTCGACGATGTCCGGACTCCCGGTCAGTTCCAGGATAAGATGAAGATCCTCCAGTTGGAAAAGGTCCCGGTAGTCTACGGTAGTAAAAATATCCAGTTCCCGGGCACGCCGGATCCCCGGCGCCTCGGGGTTGATGTCCGCCACCCCGATGAGATTCAAGGGCAGCCGCCTCGATCCATCCGAAGAGAGCCGGTCCATGAAGACCACACAGCCGTTGCCCCCGCCTACTATGGCCAGGTTGAGGGTTTCCATCCCTATTTCAAGACCTCCTTGACCAGAGCCAAGAGTTTATCAGGGTCCACGGGCTTTTCCACGTAGCCGTCGGGACGGAACAGGGCCGGGCCGGCAGAGGTCCCGGGTTTTTTATCCAGAAAGGACTCAAATTCTATGCCCGTCTCCCCGGCTACACCCGTCACCATGATCACGGGAATCTCCTTCAATTCATCCCTGCCCTTCATCTCCGAGAGCAGGGAAAGGCCGCTCTTCTGGGGCATCATGAGATCAAGGAGTACCAGGTCGGGCCTTTCGCTCTCGATGAGCTTCAGCCCTTCCCGGCCGTTCTGGGCGCTGAGGGTTCTGTACCCGTTGTCCTCAAGGAGTGTTGAAAGGAAAAGGATCACGTCGGGATCATCATCAATAATAAGGATTCTTTTATTCATACCCCTCTCCCGATGAAGAATGGATGGAGAATTTCCGACTCTGTTGATTTTATATCCGCTTGGAGAGGCCTTCGTCAACTAACAGGGGAAAGCGGAACGTGGGGATTCACGATATCGGGGTTGACGTACCCGGGCCATTCTGTGCTATTGAGAATTCACGCGAAGGAGGTACGCTTTGTGACTGAAGCTGCAAGGATCACTATCGTATATGACAACACCTCCCTGGAACCGGAACTGATCCCGGATTGGGGATTTTCCTGTCTGGTGGAGGCCCATGGGAAAAGGATACTCTTCGACACAGGCGCCAAGGGTGAAATCCTCCTCCACAACATGGGACACCTTGGCATCGACCCCGCAGACCTGGACGGGGTCTTTATCTCCCACTCCCATTTCGATCATACGGGCGGTCTGCCCGAAGTGCTCTCCGGTCGCTCCATCCCAGTCTACCTTCCTGCCTCCATAACCGTCCCGACCGGAAAGAGCAACTTTGTCACGATCCAGGAGCCGGTTGAAATCCATCCCGGAATCTTTTCAACGGGCGAGCTGGCCCGCATTGAACAGTCCCTGGTGGTTCGGTTCAAAAGGGGCCTGGTGGTGATCACAGGTTGTTCCCATCCGGGTGTCGGGGCCATTCTGAAGCAGGCATCACGGCTTGGATCGGTGGCGGCCCTGGTGGGGGGGCTTCACGGTTTCAAGGAGTTTGAACTGCTGGAATCCCTGAAATGGATCTGCCCGGCCCATTGTTCGAAGTACACCGAGGAACTCCGCAACCACTTTCCCGGAAAAGTTATCGGGGCCGGCGCGGGAAAAATCCTATGGTTCCCGGAATAGATCGGGCCCAGGAAGGCGCCGGCCGTCCTTCCGCTTGCTATAATGGTTTTCGAGATTATATTGAAAACTGCACCAGCGAGGGCCGATAAAAAAAATTTGCAAGTGCCCGTGCCCCGCGTGGTAAGAAAGTCTCCCAGCAAACTATTATCGGCTGTAGCCGATAGCTTTAGGGCCCCAGGGGCCGAGGGGGCAAGGGGAAATGCATAGGGGCCGGCTTATTAGTTTCTACAACAATCACTCGGCCACTTGAACCCTTGGATCCTTGAACCCTATTATAAAAACGATCCGATTAAAGTCTTCCCCTGAAGGCCCAAGGTTCTCCCATTCCCAGAATGGGACATTCACCCGTGACCGATTGGAATAGGGATTCAAGGGCCGCTAAAGGGAGCCAGGATGAAACAACCCCTCAAAAACCAGACCCAAATCATACTGGACAGCATCGCGGACGGTGTATTTACCGTAGACGGCGACTTCATCATTACATCTTTCAACAGGGCCGCGGAGAACATAACGGGCATCAAGAAGGAGGAGGCACTGGGACGCCACTGCTGGGAGGTCTTCAGGGCCAGCATCTGCGAAAAGGATTGTTCCTTGAGAAGAACCATGGAGACCGGTGTCCCGATCGTGAACCAGTCCATCTTTATCGTCAACCTGGAGGGAGACCGCCTTCCAGTCAGCATCTCAACGGCCCTCCTGCGGGACGAAAAGGGAGGGGTCATCGGCGGGGTGGAGACCTTCAGGGACCTGAGCGTCCTGGAAGAACTCCGAAAGGAGCTGGCCGGACGACATTCCTTCCTGGATATCATAAGCAAAAACAAGGAGATGCAACGCCTTTTCCGCATGCTGGAGCAGGTCTCGGAAAGCGAGGCCACCATCCTGCTCGAGGGAGAAAGCGGAACGGGCAAAGGACTTTTCGCCAAGGCGATCCATTCCCTAAGCACCAGAAAGGACGGTCCCTTCGTTGTGGTCAATTGCGGATCCCTGCCGGACAGCCTGCTCGAATCGGAATTATTCGGATACGAGAAGGGCGCCCACAGCACCGCGTACAAGGACAAACCCGGCAGGCTGGCCCTGGCAGAGGGCGGCACTCTTTTCCTGGATGAAATCGGGGATATCTCACCGGCCCTCCAGGTGAGACTCCTGCGGGTGCTCCAAGACCGGGTCTACGAGCCCCTGGGAAGCACCAAGTCCTTAAAAGCCGATGTCAGGATAGTAGCAGCCACAAACAGGGACCTTGAAAAGCTGGTAAAAGAAGGGGTCTTCCGGCAGGACCTCTATTACCGAATCAACGTGGTAAGACTCGTTCTCCCTCCCCTGAGGAAGAGAAAGGAGGATATTCCCCTCCTGGTGGACCATCTCATCCGGAAATTCAACCGCCTGAGCGGAAAGGAGATTCAGGGAGTCCTCCCAGAGGTTCTCCCCATCCTCATGGCCCATGATTTTCCGGGCAATATCCGGGAGCTTGAAAACATTATCGAATATGCCACTGTGGTGTGCCGTGATCGGTTGATCGGCATCGAGCACCTGCCAGAATCCCTCCGCCCCCCGCCGAGGGAGGGGACAGAAATGACCTCCGGAAAACCGGAAAGCCAAAATTTCTCTCTGGAGGAAGTCGAGCGCGGGTTTATTTACGAGGTTCTCCGAAAAAACCATTGGAATCGAAAGGCAGCGGCCGCCCAGATGGGAATTCACCCCTCTACGCTATGGCGCAAAATGAAGCGTCTCCGTATCCAGGCCCCGGGGAGAGAAAACCTACCCAAAGGAATCAACGAATGAGACAATCCTTCTTTGCGATACTGCGATATTTGTGCTAAAAATATTGCAATATCGCGACAAGCCTCCCGGTTGACCTTCAGAGGGAATAATCATATTTCCTATGTATTTTCTAATAGATAACCGTGCATCCGCCCCTTTACCATACAAATGGCATATTTCCTGCTCTCCTTTGAACATATCGCCGGATATCCAACCTGCCGGGAGAGAGGCGGGGAACTGGAGAACCGATAGTTCTTTGACAGCAGGGATATGTATTTCAAAGGGGGAATGCTTCGGGCGGGCCTGAGGGCCGGTGAATCGAGGCTTTAGGTCCCGGAAGGAATAGAGGAAAGGATCGGCTTCCCGGACAAAAGGGACCGCGAAGGAAAGGGTGATTCGAGATGGATTTTACAAGGAGTTGTGCAGAAGGTGCGGGATTGGAAAAAGTTCCTGAAGAAGAGATTCGGCGGCGTATCCAGGGTCTTCAGTCGATCCTGGATTCCAGGGATATGACGGGCGCCTTTTTCCTCCAAAACGTGGACATCTTTTACCTGACAGGGACCCTCCAGCGCTCCGTTCTTTACGTTCCCCGAGAAGGTGCTCCCCTCTTGATGGTCATAAAGAGCTACCAGCGGGCGCGGGAGGAATCCTCACTGGAGGACATCATTCCAATCCAAGGCCGCCGGGAAATCTGGAATATCCTGACTGACCACGGCCATCGCCGATTCGAGCACCTGGGCCTGGAGCTGGATGTTCTTCCAGCCGCTCAATATCTCTGGTTCAGTGGGAACCTGCCCGATACCCGTTTCTCGGACGTCTCCCCGGAGATCCGGAAACTTCGGATGATCAAGTCTCCTTACGAGGTGGAGCAGATCCGCCGGGCAACCAAAATCCTGGATAAAGGATACAGGGAAATCCGGGGGCTCCTTCGGGAAGGGATGACCGAATTGGAAATCGACGGGCACCTTGCTTTAATCGCCCGGCGGGAAGGCCACATGGGGATTCTCAGGATGCGGGGCTGGAATCAAGAGATGACTTATGCCCATGTGGTCTCGGGCGAAAGCGGAGCGGTCGTCTCCTTCGGAGATACTCCGGTGGGCGGGATGGGGACTACCCCCGCCATGGCCCAAGGGGCGGGATTCCGCAAAATTCGAAAAAACGAGCCCATCAGCGTTGACTTCGGGGTGGGAGTCAACGGATATCTCAGCGACCAAACCCGGACCCTGGTTCTGGGCGAACTCCCGGATGACCTCAGGAGGGCCCACGATTGCAGCAGGAAGATCCTTCACCTCCTGGCCCAAGAAGCAAAACCGGGCGTTCCCTGCCGGGAGTTGTATCATCTGGCCGAGGACCTTGCCGGAAGGGAAGGATTTGGGGATGTCTTTATGGGGTACGGGGAAGGGAAAGTGAAGTTTATCGGCCACGGATTCGGACTCGAGATCGACGAGTACCCGATCATCACCCCGTCCTTCCCTGATGTTCTCCAGGAGGGAATGGTCTTTGCCCTTGAACCCAAATTTATTTTCCCCGGCCGGGGCGTTGTCGGTATTGAAGACGATTACCTTGTCACCTCCTCGGGCTTGGAACGGCTTACCTTGACGGATCAGGACCTCATTACGATCCCTTAGACCGGGATTTGCACCGCCCCTTTTTGGTCCATGATCCGCGGCTGCGGGGAAAAGGCCATGGGAGGGCGGGAGTCCCTGCTTGTTTTTCATACCGCTGCGAAACTCTGATCGAAGAGAAGCGGAGGCAAAAACCAACATTTCGGTCCCCATGGGGAAAACCAGACAAGGAGGCATTCAGACAGATGCGAATCGCAATCACGGCCCAAGGTATGGATCTGGATTCCGAGATGGATCCCAGGTTCGGAAGATGCGCCCGTTTCCTTATCGTCGATACCGACACAATGAATTTCGAGGTTCTGGAAAACACCCAGGTCCTGGATCTTCCCCAGGGGGCAGGCATCCAGGCCGCTCAAAACGTAATAGCCCAACGGCCCGAGGCGGTCTTGACGGGATATTGCGGCCCAAAGGCCTTCAAAACCCTTCAAGCGGCGGGGATACCCGTCTTTATGGGACTGAAGGGGAGGATCCGGGATGTCGTAAAGGATCACCTGGAAGGGAAACATCAAGCCGCGAGCGACGCCAATGTAGAAGGGCACTGGGTTTGAGAGGACATCTCCTGATGGAATCATCCTGAATATGCGTTTTGCAAAGGTCTTGAAAAGGGAGGAATGGAAATGAAAGTAGCCGTCAGCTCAACGGGAAGAGAACTGGACTCTGAAATCGATCCACGTTTCGGGCGATGTGCCTTCTTCCTCATTGTTGATACAGAAGACATGAGCTTCGAGGTCATCCCGAACGGGGGCCCCGGTATGAGGGGCGGGGCAGGAATCGCGGCTGCCCAGCTGGTAGCTTCGAAAGGGGCGCGGGCCGTAATTACGGGGTCTTGCGGGCCCAATGCGGTTCAGGCCCTCACCGCCGGAGGATTGCAATTGTATCTCGGCCAAACGGGAAAGGCCAGGGAGGCTGTCGAAAAACTCCGGAACGGCCGACTGACGCCTTCCGACAGGCCCAACGTGCCCCCTCACTCGGGTATGGGACGGGGGGGAGGCAGAGGTGGATTCGGTTCCCGGTTCGGTGGCCGGGGGAACGGTGGGGTTTCGTAGCAAATTTTGCCCCTCCGGGAGGTAAAATAACCCAAGGAGCCCTTGATGAAGATCGCCATTCCCATCTGGGAGGACAAGGTATCTCCGGTATTGGATACGGCTTCCCGGCTTCTTATTGTTGAAGAAAAAAACGGGAAGGAATCCTCTCGGTTCGAAATCTTTCTGGATGAAGAAAACCTTTCCTCCAGGTGCCTCCGAATGAAGGGCCTCGGAGTGGATCTCCTGATCTGCGGGGCCGTCTCCAGCGCTTTTTCGCGTTTGCTCGCCAGCGAGGGAATTGCCCTTATCCAGGAAATATCCGGCCGGGCGGAGGAGGTCCTCAAGGCCTATTTCCAGGGAGAACTGCTCCACGGCGACTTTTTCATGCCGGGATGCCGCCGGAACGGTTCAAGGCGGTGTCGCCGGGGGGGCGGTACACGACAAAAGGGGTGTGCCAGGCACCTTCAATCAGGATCCCGAGCCGAAAAAGGGGGAACCATACACTAGACGAGACCTTTGAAAAATGTTCAATTTTGTCCAAGGGTCAAGGAAGGCGAAAATTTTAACCGCAGGAATACATTGGAGTATTTCGAGGATTAAAATTTGAGTCTGACCTGTCTGCC
>JAFDEE010000041.1 GCA_019310525.1 Deltaproteobacteria bacterium
GGTGGAACCGATAGCTTGGGGTAGTGAAGGTTCAGGATTATCCGTCTTCGCAGGAGACCACGGACTTATCCGTGGGTGAATGTGCAAACAATTGTTGTGCCGCGGCGTGATGTCGCCCCGAAGGCGAAGACGGGTATTTTGGGGGACCACGGGTTTACCCGTGAGGCTCAATAAGAAGGAAAGATCCGGACAATTTTTTTGACACATAAGCTCCAAGAACCTTCCTCACAGTTGCCGATACAGTGGCTTGTAAGGGTTCACGGCAGACTGGCGGTTTAAAGAGGCTGTTTAGAAACTGCTGCGCTTGCTGTTTTTTTCAACAGCCTGTTAATGTGAAAGCGGACGATATCAGGGGAGAGTGAAGAATGAGCGATAAGATTTGCAGGGAAATGGAGCAAAAAATAGAAGAGATGGAGCAGAAGATACTTCGCCTGAAACAAGGAATAGGTCTTTTTACAGGACTTTCCGGGTGACACCTGAAGACACGGTTGGTTTCGAATTGTTCGCCCTCGGTAATCGACAATGGGATATCCCTAGATTGAGAAAACTTCTCGGAGAAGTTCTTTCTGAAAACATCTTTTTTGAGGACTTTGAAGTGGAGCATGACTTTGAAACCATCGGGCGGAAAGTCATGCGGCTCAATGCCAGGGTCCTGGCCTCCGATGATGGGGCGGAACGAATCCTCCTGGCGATTGAAGATGTTACAGAGCAGACAAAGGCCCGGGAACGAACGGAACATCTGGTATCTGTGCTAAGGGGGCTCCGAAGTGTCAATCAGTTGATAACCAAAGAGAAAGATCCTCAAAGCTTGATTCAAGAGGTATGCCGGGCCCTCATAAATACCCTCTCTTTCGATACGGCCTGGATCGCATTGCTTGACGAGTCAGGGGAATTTCTCTTCGCCTCCGATGCAGGCATTGGGGAGCCTTTTAAAGAAATGATTCAGAACTTCCGCCACGGTCGATTTCCCCGTTGCGCACGCAGAGCTTTCAGGCAGGCGGAGGCACTGGTTATGGAATCGATGATTTTTTCCTGCAAGGATTGTCCCCTATGGGGCCGTTACAATGAAAGGGGAGCCCTTGCGGGACGCCTGGAGCATAACGGCAGGATATACGGCATGATGTGCGTAACGCTCCATTCATTCTTTGCCGCCAACAGAGATATCCGGGAATTGTTCGAAGAGCTGTCAAGAGACCTCGCCCTTGCCCTTTATGCGGTGGATATGAGGCGGGAGCGTGAGAAAGGAATCGAGAGGCTCAGGGCCAGTGAAGAGCGGTACCGGGACCTTTATGAAATGGCTCCCAGCGCTTATTTCACAGTCCGCCCGGACGAGAGAGGCACTGTTGTTGACTGCAACCTGGCCGCGGAAAGGCTCTTCGGTTACGACCGGGCGACCCTGAAAACGATGAGTGCTTTGGATCTGTGTGCGGATACTCCTGAAGGGTTACAGAAAGCAATGGAACTCCTCGGACGCTGCAACAGGGGGGAACCCGTGCGGGACATCCCCTTGATGATGAGGCACCGTGCCGGACATTCTCTCTGGGTCGGATTGTCTGTGGATCCCCAGCATGATTCCAGTGGAAATATCGTGCAACTACTCCTGATGATGACCAATCTTACGGAGAGAATGAGGGCTGAAGAGATCCTCAGGGATAAGTGGCGGCAGATGCAGACCATTTTCGATGGAATCAATGAGGTCATCTATGTTTCGGATCCAAGGACCTACGAGGTGTTGTTCGCCAACAAGGCCCTGCGGGATTTCCTGGGGAAGGATCCCGTGGGTAGCGTTTGTTACAAGGAGTTTCACGGGTTTGATTCCCCTTGCGATTTTTGCAAGAACGAGCTGCTTTTTAAGAACAGGGAGAAGCCCATCCAGTTCGAGAACCGTTGGCCGGGGACCGATCGGGATTTCCTGGTCACAAACAGGATCATCGATTGGCCGGACGGAAGGGATGTAAGATTCGAGATCGCCTGCGACATCACAAAGCAAAAAAAGCTGGAGACCCAACTCAGGCACGCCCAGAAGATGGAGGTGGTCGGGACCCTGGTGAGCGGCATTTCCCACGACTTCAACAACCTCCTTCAGGCCATATACGGCTATACCCAGATCCTGCTGATGGACAAGAGGTCGGACGATGTGGACTGGGATCGATTGAAGGGCATCGAAGAGGCGGCCGGGCGGGCCAGGGACCTCCTCCAGCAACTCCTGATTTTCAGCCGGAAGGTGGAGAGCCGTAAGAGGCCTGTTGACCTCAACCGGGAGATCCGGCAGGGCATCAAGATCCTAAGGCGGACCATCCCCCGAATGATCGATATACAGTTCAGGGAAGGCCCGAATCTGCGGATGATCAATGCTGACCCCGTCCAGATGGGCCAGGTGGTGATGAACCTCTCGGTTAACGCCAGGGACGCCATGCCGGAAGGGGGCGAACTTATCATTGAAACCGGGAACGTGATCCTGGACCAGGAATACGCTGATAGCCACCTGTGGGTGGAGCCCGGCGAATATGTTTGTTTGAGCGTTTCGGATACGGGCGTGGGCATGGACAAGGAGACGATGGAACACATCTTTGAACCCTTCTTCACCACCAAGGAGATCGGGAAAGGAACCGGCCTGGGTCTTTCAACGGTTTATGGGATCGTCCAGGATCACGGCGGGCACATAACCTGTCAGAGTGAACCAGGGAAGGGTACGACTTTCAGGGTGTATCTGCCTGTCCTTGCAGCAGACCATTCCGGGAGGGAAGAGAACGGCGGAAGGGAGGATGAAGACTTGCCCGGCGGCAAGGAGACGATCCTTCTGGTGGATGATGACGATATGTTGAGAAAAACCGGATCCGAAATGCTTCAGAGGTTCGGCTACAGGGTGCTTACCGCAGAAAGCGGAGAAAAGGCCCTTGAGGTATATAGAGAAAACAAGGAGAAAATCGCCCTGGTTATTCTGGACCTCGTAATGCCTGGAATGGGCGGGAAGCGCTGTCTGGAAAAGCTTATAGAAATGGATCCCGGTGTAAGGGTACTGGTCGCAAGCGGGTATTCCGCAAACGGCCTTTTAGAAGATTCCCTGAGGGCGGGAGCAATGGTAACCATTCTCAAGCCCTTTGAGATGAAGGAGCTGATGAAGGCGGTGCGGAAGGCCCTGGATCAAGAGATCGAAAGCCCGCGATCCAAAGACCCCTGAACCCTCACTCACCTTCGTTCTGAACGTTTGCTGCGGATAAGAGGACGCCCAGAGCGAAGGGCGCAATGTCAAAAATCCAAACAAAATAATAAACTTTTTGTTTTTCAAATTTACCCCCCCCTATCTACTTGAAAATAAAACAGATTCAGGTTGAATATAGATTATGCCAAATTGGCATATTTATTGCACTACTCATTGCATATTGGTTTCATGGATAGTTACACGCTAGCCTGAAGGAAAAAGCTCCCTGTTCACAGGAGAAAGGGGCGAACGATGAGTGCCGGCAATGATACCCGGATTCTCGTGATTGATGATGACCCTCAAATCCTGGATTTCGCCGCCACCGTCCTGGAGAGGGAAGCATACAGGGTCGAGACGTGTGATTCCTCCAAAAAATCTTTGCTTTTGCTCCATCGCCACGATTTTGATCTGGTCCTCCTTGATCTCGTGATGCCGGAAATGGACGGGATCGAGGTGGCCTCCCATATACAAAACAACATGGTGAACGCAGAGATCATCATCATGACCGGAGAGCCGGATGAGGACAGGATCGACCGGTGCAAACAGATGGGTATCGCCCATTTCCTTTTTAAACCCTTCAGTGCCCAGCAACTCAACTACACCGTATATGCCGGACTCTATTCAAAAAGGATGGAACAGGCCCTGGCGGACAGGGCAGGGAGAAGCGTAAGCGGCATGCCCATCATCGGGGTTTCCATGGCCATCCGGCATCTCCGTGAAGAGATCGAAATTTTGGCCCCTACGGATCTTCCCGTCCTTCTGGAGGGGGAGACGGGCACAGGAAAGGAACTGGTTGCAAGGGAGATCCATGAGCGGAGCAGACGCCGCGGGAGACCATTTTTCCCCGTAAACTGCGCCACTCTGGGAGAACTTGCGGAAAGCGAGCTTTTCGGACACGAGAAAGGTGCCTTTACGGGCGCAGTCCGATCAACCCGGGGCTGCGTTGGTTCGGCGGACGGTGGAACACTGTTTCTCGACGAGATCGGGGATCTACCCCTTTCCCTTCAGGCCAAGCTGCTCAGGTTCCTGGACAGCGGGGAGTACAGGAGAGTGGGAGATTCCCGCACGAGGAAGGCGGACGTACGTGTTATTTCCGCCACCAATTGCGACCTTGAAACGATGTGCCAGGAGAACCGTTTCAGACAGGATCTCTACTTTCGCATTTCAGGAGCACGCATCAGGACCCTTCCCCTTCGAGATCACCCGGAAGACATTCCCTTATTGACATGGCATTTTATCGAAGAATTCTCCTTTAGGCACAACCGAACCTTCCAGATGGCGCCGGATGCCGTCACCGCTCTTTCGGATTACGAATGGCCTGGTAACGTTCGCCAGTTGAAGTATGTAGTTCAACAACTCTGTGAAAGGTCGTTGGACGGCCGGATTCAATATCGGGATGTCGCAAACCTGTTGGGAATCAATAGCCGGCTGGGGCTGGACATCTACCGGAGGGCCAAAGAAAAGGCCCTCAGGGATTTCGACATCAAGTATTTTTCAGAAGTGATAACAGCGGCACAGGGGAAGTTGAAAAAGGCCCTTGAGATCACCGGCATGCACAAGAAGAATTTTTACACAAAACTGCGTGAATTAGAGTTATCGTTAAAGGAATTCGCTCCGGAGAGTCAAAAGGGAGGGATTCCCAAAAGAAGATCGGATACTGTCCTTTCCAAGCCCCTGCCTTATCCCGCCAGACAGCTTCGCGGATAGAATTCTTTGGAAATGGGATGAGAGGAGGCCTCCGTCTCTCCTTTTCATCCCCGGGAAGGAGTCCATCGGACTGACCTCTGAAGCCTGAAACTTTCTACCTCCCGAGGACGGCTTTCAGTGCCTGCATCAACCGTTTGACGTTTTCCGCCCTGGCCGAGTGACCCATCAAGCCGATCCGCCAGATCTTACCGGCTAGTGGTCCCAGTCCCCCTCCGATCTCGATCTTGTGCTTTTCGAGAAGTTCCCTCCTTACAGCCGCCTCATCCACACCGTCCGGGACCAGAACCGCATTCAGCATGGGAAGACGGTGGGAAGGATCGACCAGCATCTTCAAGCCGATATCCTCCAGGCCGGATACCAGCACTTGATGATTCTCCCGGTGCCTCTCAAAGACCTTCTCCAACCCCTCCTCGAGGATGAGTCGAAGCGCCTGGTATAGGCCGTAGAGCATATTGATGGGGGCCGTGTGGTGGTAGACCCTGGTGTGTCCCTCCCAGTAACGGGTGATCAGGGTGAGATCCAGGTACCAATTGGGAACCTTGCTTTTCCTGTTCCGGAGCGCGGAGACCGCCCTCTGGGAAAAGGAGATGGGAGCCAGGCCGGGAGGGCAGGAGAGGCACTTCTGAGTGCCGCTGTATAAGACATCCACCCCCCACTCGTCCATGGCGACCTTCATGCCGCCGAGGCTGGTGACCGCGTCCACCAGAAAGAGACTCTCAGAACCTTTAAGGAGGCCTCCGATCTGAGCCACGGGGTTACAGACACCGGTGGAGGTCTCCGCGTGGACCACCGCAACGACCTTGTAATGTTTTGCACAGGTTTTTTTCTCCACGTCCTCAGGGATCACCGGCCTTCCCCACTCGTATTCAAGTGTGTCGACCTCGGCCCCGAGACGGGAGGCCACCTCCTTCATCCTCTGACCGAATACCCCGTTTACCAGGATCAGGACCGGGTCGCCAGGCTCTATGAGGTTCACAAAAGCGCATTCCATCCCAGCAGAGCCAGTGCCCGAAACAGGCAGGGTAACGGGGTTGGATGTCTTCATCACGTTTTGCAATTGGACCTTGATGGCGTCCATGATCTTGATGAAATAAGGGTCGAGGTGGCCGATGGTCTTCCTGGACAGGGCCCGGTAAACGGCGTCCGGAACGCAGGAGGGGCCTGGTCCCATGAGAAGGACCTCCTTGAGGCCGTCAAGCATATTGTCTTGCATATCGACTCCTTTCCTTTCGAGTGGTTCTAAGCCGCTTCCGAGGGGCGACTTAACCGGCGCCGGTGAAGAACCGCCGGGCAGCCGGGTCCCTCCTCGACCGGCAAGTGTTTGGTAAAATTTGGTTTTCCATTGATTATGTGAAAAATATAATGCACGATTCAGGAATGTAAAGATCCTCCGCCCCCAAAAAAGGCGGGGTGCGGGGGGGAGGAATAACAGGTTTATGGGACCCAAATTGAGCGATTCCTGATGATATATTTGATTAAGCTATCTCATCAATATTTTGAAACGCTCAGTTTAGGTAAAGGTTAAGGAGGAGCATGGAGAAATGGCCGTTGAAATCGAAAGGAAATTTCTGGTCAAGGGTGAAGGGTGGAGAGGTAAGGTCAAGGGGGTGTTTTACCGACAGGGATACCTTTCAACTGAGAAGGAGCGAGTGGTTCGGGTACGGGCTACGAAAGACAAGGGCTTCCTGACCATAAAGGGCGCCCCGGAAAACCTCAAGCGCCCGGAGTACGAGTATGAGATTCCGGTAAAGGACGCCGAGGAGATGCTGGACTCCCTCTGCATCCGGCCGCTCATAGAAAAGACGCGATACCGGGTGGAGCACGGGGGATTTGTATGGGAGATCGATGTCTTTTCCGGTGAAAACAAGGGCCTCGTTCTGGCGGAGGTGGAGATCCAAGATCAAAACCAAGAGATCCCTTTGCCCGAGTGGATTGGAGAAGAAGTTTCAGGTGACCCCCGTTACACCAATGCACAGCTCGTGAAGAATCCTTACATCAGGTGGAATCCTTAGGGAAAATGGGTGGTTCCATGAAGGGCTCCGATTCGCCTCCCTTGATCCGGAATCGCCGGGGGCATGGTCATTCCCCGGAAGATCTGGTATAAACCGGGCCGTCATGCCATGAAGGTCCCCTGCGGACGATTTTTCTCCTCGTTGCCGTAAGAAAGGCCCCCCGAAGCCGCGAAATGGATCTGGGGCATATTAGGGGACTCTATCTGTTCACAAAGGCACTTCACCGTCCTGAAACCCTTTACATAGATGACGTTCGGCTCGTAAGGCGGCCTCTGGGTGGAATCCGGCCTGCAAGTGGAGAAGGATCCCTGAAAGGAGACCTTTGAAAAACGCCTGGCTTTACTCGATCCCGAGCCCCTTCCGTTTCCATAACACCCGGTGAGCACTTCAATTCGGTACCAACCTCCCTCCGAAAGGCCGATGGCGCCTTTTCTTTCGTTCCGAGGCTCCCGGGCTGGTGTTTTCAGCGGCTTATCAGCGGGGGACACTTGCCCGCCGCTTCCTGGCGGGCCGGCCCCCTCCGCATTCTCCCGCTCTAAGAAGAGCGTGAGCTGCGCGCCCTCCCGCCAGTCACTTCAGAAAAGGGGCCATCGGCCCTTGTTCAAACCATCCTCCCAAGGAGAAAAAGACTGAAAACATCAAGCCTCGGTAATCGGGAATTTCAACCGTAACTGACTCTCTTTAGTGAATGACAATGGGCCTTTTCCCAGGCCCTTTCTGGATCAAGCGCTTTCCCTGAAACCATTGTGCGCACCACCGGGAGAAGGGGCATGGAGATCTTTTCGGAAGTGACCTGTTGGGAGGCCTTCGTTATTTCATGGGGTTAGAGATGGGGGAAACCCCGGCTCCCGCTTGTAAAAGCGGGAGATCGGCGGAGGGGGCAAGAATCCCCCGTCACTAACCCCTTGAAATAACCAGGCCGGGAGACTCGGGAACGAGGAAAAGATCCCCATGCCCCTTCAATCTGATCCGGCGAATACTTCAATTCGATACCAACCTCCGAAAGGCCGATGGCCCCTTGAGACCTTTGAAAAACGCCCCCTTTTGCTCAATTTCTGCGTCAGACTCAAATTTTAATCCTCGAAATACTCAATGTATTCCTGTGGTTAAAATTTTCGTCTTCCTTGATCTTGATTTCGTCTTCCTTGATCTTGAACAAAATTGAACGTTTTTCAAAGGTCTCCCCTTTTCTTTCGTTCTAAGGCTCCCGGAGGATCGGCCTTAAGATCGAACTTTTTTCAGAGTTTGAAAGACCATTCCTTTCCTGTCAAAGATTTGACAGAAAGCAACTCCCAGCCTTTATTTTCTTTTTGTGCCTTTCCATGAAAAGGACCGTTTGAGAGTGAGAAAACAAAAGAAGCCTTCCTGATGGAGATTTGGCGCGAAAGATGCAATTATTTGAGATTGCCAAAATTCCAGGACGAGAAAAGGAGAGAAAATGAAAAGGATCGTCGGAATTACCGGAATCGTGCTTGTTCTCCTGGGGGGAGGATTGATCCCTTCTTTTTCTTCAGCATCAGATACGCCTCGCAGCCTTTTTATCCTTCACAGTTACGAGAAGGGGCACGTCTGCGGCCAGCCACAGCATGACGGCGTAATTGCGGCCCTAAAGGAGGCGGGATTCGAGGAAGGGAAAAACCTGGTTCTTCGAACTTATTACATGGATACGAAGCGGAAAAACAACACGCCGGAACTCATTGAATGGCAGGCAAGAATCGCTCTGGATATGATCCGCGACTTTGATCCGGATCTCCTCGTCACCCTGGATGACAATGCCTTTCGTACCGTTGCCCTGAAACTGGTGGACTCCCCGATCGCCGTAATCTTTTCCGGGATGAACGGCCAGCCCGAGGATTACAATGCCATTACGCCTTTCATGAAGGATAGGTCCCGGCCGGGGCACAACATCACCGGGGTCTACGAAAAATTGCACTTTGTCGATGCGGTGAAGGTCCATGCCAGGCTTTTCCCGGGACTTCGAAAAGTTCGGGTGCTGGTGGATCCTTCTCCCACCGGCAAGGCTGTCATGAACCAGGTCCGGAAGGAGATCAGTCGCGAACCGCTTCCCTGCGCCTGGGACATGAAACTTGTCAAATCCTGGGAAGCTTACCGGAACACGATTCTTTCCACAAATGAGGATCCTGAAATCGGCGCCATATACCCCGCCGCCCTGCTGCTCAAGGACGCCCGGGGAAAGACCTATACCGCACCCGAGATCTTTGCCTGGACGGCACGCCACTCCAGGCGGCCGGAAATCGCCGTGAACTACGATTTCACGCGCATGGGACTTTTCGGCGGGGCGGCGGTGGATTTCTTTTACATGGGGAAGCAGGCCGGCCGAATGGCCGTGCGGTGCCTGAGGGGTGAGGACCCGGGAACCATTCCCATCGAGGATGCCGAGCGATATGCCCTGGTTTTCAACCTGGATCGTGCGAGACAGCTGGGTATTCACATCCCCCCCGATGTTCTGATGGCTGCGGATGAAGTTGTTCAGGCCGGAAGATGATCAGCGGGAGGGCGAGTATGCGGGCTGGTAGAAAATTTTCAAGATTCATCCTTTACTCGTTGATCCTTTTACAGGGATTATCTCTTACCCTGGTCCTGGGTATCCTTTACGGGATCCTTGGGCGAACCATGGGTCGTGAATTCTACAACAGGCTCCAGAGAAAGCAGGTCGAGGTATGCATGGTCCTCATGGATCGGTTCAACGGGCTTGAATCCAGGCTCCGCGAGCTGGCCCTGGACAACACCCTGAGGGTCAGCATGATGCTGGGGGTGGAGAGTCAGGCACTCGAGGTATTGGCCCGGCACTATCCCCGCTCAAGCGGGGCCTGGTTCCTGGTCCATGACCGGGCGAAAGACCGTTACCTGCCCGAAATAGATCCGGAACTTCGTTTTTTGGTTCCTCACTTAAAAAGGCTCTCGCAATCAGCACGGGTGAAAGTGGAGATGTTCAGGGATTTCGGAAAAGGGAAACTCCTCACCCTGATTTCTTTCCCCATCATGAGGAGTGACGAACGTTTGGGGACCAGCTACGCCGTCTACGATCTAGCCCGGGACGAGCGGTTCTGGAGCAGGATTTCAGGGAACCTGGGTGGCCGATTGGTGTTCCAGGGGCATGGATACCGGGTAAACCTTCGGACCGGGGAAAGGGAGCCGGTTGGACGAAAGGACTTTCAAGATGAATGTGTTTTCTTGCCTCTCAAGGATTTCCCGGGGATCTATTACGCGGCATCGACCCGGCCCCTCAGGGAAGAAAAGTTTTTTCTGGTCACCACCCTTGCCCAGCTCTGCGGTGCGGTTTTCCTGTTTACAGTAGTGGTGTCTCTATTCATCACCAGGAGGATGGGGGCTCGCCTGGAGAACCTGGCCGAGCAGTCCCTGGAAATCGCTGAGAACCCATCGAGACGGTCCCTTGAAGAGGACAAGCTCGGATACCTCGAGTTTCAAAAACTTGCAAAGGCCTTCAACGCGGTCCTGGCAAGACTCCTCGACGCCCAGGAGCAGCTCCGGGCCAGGGCCAGGAAGGAACTGGATGTCAGCGAGATGCGTTACCGCAGGACCCTGGAGGCCGCACCCGACGCCATCACGATCAGCACTATGAAAGACGGCCGTTTCATTGAAGTCAACGACGCCTTTTGCCAGTTGACCGGGTATTCCAGAGAAGAGGCCCTGGGGAAAACGGCCTATGATTTGAACCTCTATGTTGATCCCAAGGAGCGGGACAGGCTTTTGAAAATCCTGGAGGAGCGGGGCGGGGTGAGCGGGTTGGAGTTGACATTCCGGAAAAAAGACGGAACGGAATTTTCCGTCCTGCTCTCTGCAAGGACCATGCGGCTCAAGGGCGAAGAGTGCATGGTCGCGGTCTCCTCGGACATTACGGAACGCAAGCTGGCCGACGAGGCCCTGAGGGAATCCCATCACACACTCCTAACGGTCCTTGACAGCATCGAGGCCGGCATTTATGTGGCGGACATGGAAACCTTCAAAATCCTTTTCATGAACCGTTACATGAAGGAAATCTTCGGCCACGGGCTGGAAGGCGAGATATGTTACCAGGCCCTCAGGAACGAAAAAAAGCCCTGCCAACAGTGCGTTTCCAGCAGACTGGTGGACAGGAACGGCAATCCGGCCGGGGTAGTGGTCTGGGAAGGTGAAAACCCCATTACCAAAAAATGGTACGTCAATTATGCGCGGGCCATCCGCTGGATCGACGGACGGCTGGTTCGTTACCATGTCTCCTTTGATATCACCCAGCTCAAGGAACTTGAAAAGGAGAGGCTCAATGCGGAAATTCAACTCCGAAAGATCCAGAAGATGGAGGCGGTTGGAACCCTTGCAGGCGGCGTGGCCCATGACCTGAACAACATCCTCACAGGTATTGTGAGTTATCCGGATCTCCTCCTGATGCAACTCCCTGATGACAGCCCCCTCAGGGGGCCGATCCTGACCATCCAGAATACCGGCAAGAAGGCGGCGGCCATCGTGCAGGATCTTTTGACCCTTGCACGGCGGGGGGTCCCGGTAAACGAGGTGGTCAACCTGAACGACATCGTCTCCGAGTATCTGAACAGTCCCGAGCACAGGAAGATCATGGCCTACCATGAAGGGGTGCGGGTTGAAACCCGGCTTGATCCCGGTTTGTTGAATATCATGGGATCTTCCGTCCACCTTTCCAAGACCGTCATGAACCTAGTCTCAAACGCCGCGGAAGCCATGACCGAAAGGGGTACCATCCGCATTACTACGAGAAACCAGTACCTGGATCAACCTGTTCGGGGGTATGAGGACGTCAAGGAAGGGGACTATGTGGTACTTTCCGTCGCGGACACCGGGATCGGTATATCTCCTGAAGATCAGGAAAGGATCTTCGAACCCTTTTACACCAAAAAGGTCATGGGGAGAAGCGGGACAGGCCTTGGCATGGCCGTTGTATGGGGAACCGTGAAAGACCATGAGGGGTATATTGACGTGGAATCGGCCGTGGGAAAAGGAACGACCTTCACCCTCTATTTTCCCGTGACCCGAAAAGAGATGGCACGGAAACCAGAAGCGGTTTCCGTGGATTCCTATAAGGGAAAGGGGGAGAGGATTCTCGTGGTCGATGACGTACGCGAGCAGAGGGAGATCGCATCTTTATTGCTCTCTAAGCTGGGGTACTCTGTCACCACCGCCGCAAGCGGAGAGGAGGCCGTTGAGTATCTTAAAGAAAATTCTGCGGATCTGCTGGTGCTGGACATGATCATGTCCCCCGGAATGGACGGCCTTGATACCTACAAGAAGATCCTTGAGATACATCCAGGGCAAAGGGCGATCATAGCCAGCGGTTACTCGGAAAACGAGCGGGTAAAGGAAGCCCAACGTCTGGGCGCAGGGCCCTATGTCAAGAAGCCTTATACTTTGGAAAATATCGGCCTTGCAGTTCGGAGGGAGTTGGATAGAGAAGCAAGGGACAGATCCCAGGGATGATGAAAACCCTAAGTGAAGAGCGGAAAGGCGATCCAGGCTTGCGGATCGCTCTGAACTCCGGTATGAAGATGAGGTGGGAGGGTGCCGGGGAAGGGCCTTTTGCTCGGTAATCCTCCCCAACCGGAGAAAATGGTCTCAAACAGGGGTTCCCTTGCAAGGGAAAAAAGGGGGATTTGATGTTCTTAAGCAGAAAAGGCAAGCCCTTTTCATTGATGATGCTTTATCTTTTTACGGTCGTTTGCGGCTGTTTTATTTTTTCCCGGGTGAGCGAAGCCGCCGAGGGGATTTCTGAAATCAGGAAGGGTATTGTCAAGGTTTCTGTCATCGCACAGGTCCCGGATTACAGCGTACCCTGGAATCCGGGCAGGATGGAGCAGAGGGCGGGATCCGGGTTCATCCTCTCTGGAAATCGGCTCCTGACCAATGCACATATCGTCAGTGATGCCCGTTTCATCGCAGTGGAAAAGGAAGGAAATCCCAGGAAATTCGAGGCCGGGGTCCGATTCATCGCGCATGACTGTGACCTGGCCGTGCTGAAGGTGGAGGATGAATCATTTTTTGATGGAACGGTCCCCTTGAAGATCGGGGGAATCCCCGCCCTGAATTCCATTGTAAATGTAGTGGGATATCCCATCGGTGGCAAGCGTCTCTCGGTCACGCGAGGGGTGGTTTCCCGCATCGATTATCAGCTCTATACCCATTCCATGATGGATCAGCACCTGGCCATCCAGATTGATGCCGCCGTCAACCCCGGAAACAGCGGTGGCCCGGTTCTCCAGAATGGGGCCGTGGTGGGAGTGGCCTTCCAGGTATACAGGGGAGAAGCCGCTCAAGGGGTGGGATACATGATTCCCGTCCCGGTGATCAAACGATTTTTAAGGGACATCTCAGACGGGCGCTACGACCGGTATGTGGACCTTGGAATCCGTTATTTCCCTTTGATCAACAGGGCAATGCGCCGCGCTGTGGGCCTGGGCCCGGGTGAATTCGGCGTAATGATCACCCAAGTCTTCCGGGGAGGGCCTTGCGGCAACATGCTTCGTGAGGGCGATATCCTCCTCTCTATTGATGGCTTTCCTGTATCGAGCGACGGGTACGTGGCTATGGACGGGGAAAGGGTGCACATGGCCGAGGTGGTGGAACGGAAGCTCAAGGGAGACAAGGTCCGTCTCAAGATACTTCGGGGAAAGGAGCCAAAGGAGGTAACCGTTTCCTTGTATGCGCCATGGCCTTTCCAGATGCAGGCCTTGCGTTATGATGTACGCCCTCGTTTCGTCCTGTTCGGGGGTCTCCTTTTCCAGCCCCTGTCCCGGCCTTTTCTGGAGAGGGCCAAGACCCGGAATGTGGACCTTATCTACCGGTTCTCCTCCTACCTGGACAGAGAGCTTTACCTCGAAACCCCCGAAATCGTGGTATTGAGCAGGATCCTGCCGGATCCTATCAACGTATATCTCCAACCCTTCGTGAATTCCATTGTCCGGTCCGTAAACGGGCATAGAATCCGGACCCTGGAGGATGTCGCAGAGGCTTTTAAGAAACCTTCGGAATGCTATGTGATCCGGCTGGAGGGGAATGGCCGGCCACTGGTCCTTGAAGGGAAGGCGGTCAAGGTGGCGCGGGAAAGAATTTTACGTCGGTACGGGGTCCTCCGGGAGTCTTACCTGGGGGATTCTTTTGTGCCTGAAGAATGGAAAGAAAAGCGGGCGGGTTTGAAATAGCCGGGTGGTGGTAAAGGCTCCCGAAGATGAAAGAGAGGAAAGAGAAAGGATGCTGAAGGCAAAACGGGCCGTTTTAGGAGGGATTGCCCTCCTGATGGTTCTTTCGGGATGTTGTTTCAGGAGGACGCCGGAGACCGGCTGGAGGGGAGGGAGTGCCTTTGTCAATTCTCTGGTCCGGGTCAATGTGGTTCGGCAGAACTATCAATTCCATCGCCCCTGGCTTCAGGGGGCTCCTTCGAGGCATACAGGGATAGGGGTGGTGGTCAGGGGCCCGAAGGTGCTGGTGACAGCCTGGATGATGGCTAATCACCGATACGTGGAACTGGAAAAATTGGGTAGCGGAAAGAAGGGAAGGGCCAAGGTATCGGTCATTGATTACGAAGCCAACCTGGCCCTGCTGGAACCCCTGGACCAGGAGTTCCTTGCCGATATGAAACCCCTTGAAATCACTACAGAGACAGTGGAAGGAGATCATTTAAAGGTCCTTCAGGTGAAACGGAACGGCGATGTCGTCGCCACCAGTGGACCTGTCACCTCAATCGAGTTGCTCCGGTATCCTTCCGGGAGCGCTTTCCTTGCCTATCGTTTGAACGGCTCCCTCCAGTTCCGTTTCGCCAACTTCACTCTCCCCGTAACCAGGAGGGGGAGCCTCGCCGGACTCCTCATGGGATACGACGCCAAGGCCCAGAGCATTGACATAATCCCCGCCCCCCTTATCCTGCATTTCCTTCAGGGGGCCTCAGGCGGGGTATACCGGGGTTTTCCGCGGTTGGGGTTGCGGGTCTCCGCCATGACTGATCCCCAGTTGCGAAGGTTTATCGGGATACCTGAAACACTGGACGGCGTCTATGTCCGGGAGGTGGCCCGAGGGAGTGCAGGGGAGAAGGCCGGGATACGCGTGGGGGATGTGATCATGGAGATGGGAGGCCGCCCGGTTGACCGTTACGGGAACTATGAACATCCCCTGTACGGAAAGATATCCCTGGCTCACCTGATTCGATGCGAGTTCCATGATGGGGACAGGATTCTCCTGAAAATATTCAGGAATGGGAAAGTGATGGAAAAGGAGGTTTTCCCGGAATACATTCCACCTGAAGACCTCCCCGTGCCCCCGTTTCTGCCTGATTCACCTCCCCGGTACGTGATCCTGGGTGGACTGGTTCTACAGGAACTTTCCCTCCCTTATTTGAGGGAGTATGGGGCCCAGTGGAATCTCAAGGCTCCCGTCTCCCTTGTGTATTACCAGAAAAATCAGTACACCCTTGATCTTGGGGGCAGGGAAAAGATCGTCATCCTTTCCAGGGTCCTCAGGACATCCTGTACCATCGGTTACGGGAATCTTACAGATCTTGTGGTCTCCAGGATCAATAACCGACCCATACGAAAACTGGAGGATGTCCCCGAGGCCCTGAAGCATCCGGTGGAAGGTTTTCACAAGATCGAGTTCGAAGACCACCCGAGGGTCATTTACGTGGATCCGGGGGAGATGGATCTGGTCAACCAGGAGATCATGAGACGCTACCGGCTGCCCGCCCTCCAGTATTTAGGGGATCGATGAGTCCGCTGAATTGTCGCCGGAAGGATCTTTTAGAGAGACGTGGGGAGGACTCTCTAAGGGAAAAGGGAGGGCCGCCGGGAAAGGCCGTGTTGAAGTGGTCACGTCTGATCCAGGGAACCCTGATAAGACGCTACAAGCGTTTCAAGGCTGAGGTCAGATTGAGGAACGGCCACCGAGTTACTGCTTTTTGCCCCAACACCGGGAGCATGCTCGGGTGTTCAGAACCCGGACGGACGGTCTATCTTTCCCGACATAACCACCCCGGGCGAAAATTGAAGTACACCTGGGAACTGATCGCTATGCCGTCATCCCTGGTGGGGATCAATACGGGGGTTCCAAACCGTTTGGTGAAGCAGGCCGTCGCGGCCGGAGAGGTGCCGGAACTCTCCGGGTTTGAAGGGATCCGATCAGAGGTTAACTATGGGAACCGATCCAGGATAGACCTCCTCCTCGAAAGCGGCCGTTCCAAGTGTTATGTGGAGATCAAAAACTGCACCCTGGTGGAAGAGAAAACGGCTTATTTCCCGGACGCTGTCACGGAAAGGGGCCTTAAGCACCTCCGGGACCTGCAGGCTGAGGTTCGTTCCGGTAACCGGGCCGTGATGTTCTATCTGATCCAGCGTATGGATGCCGAGGTCTTCAGCCCCGCGGATCACATTGATCCGGCATACGGCAAGGAGCTCCGGAAGGCTGTAAAAGCGGGTGTTGAGATCCTCGCTTACGACGTAAACCTTGATCTCTCGGGGATTCGCCTCAATCGAAGTATTCCCCATCGGCTTTGAAAACTTCGAAGAAAGGGGTTGTGGAGATGACCAAGCAAGGCATTGACGGTATTGAGCCCGCTCCTCATCGCCTGAGATACAAGAAGGGCGATTTGATCGTCAAGGAAGGAGATTACGGCATCTCCATGTACAAGGTTCTGTCAGGAAAGGTTCAGGTGCTGGTTGAGCTGGAGGATACGGAGATCCCTCTTACCACCATCAGCGAGGGGGATGTGATCGGAGAGATGGTTTTTCTGAGCCGTTCCGTGGAACGGCGGACGGCCACGGCCCGGGCCCTTGAAGAGACGGTCCTCGAAGTGTGGCACCCGAACCTGATCGCCAGGGAATACGAGGAGATGCCGCCTGTCCTGAAACTCATCGCGGACCAGACATTATCAAGATTGAAGCGCATGAACAGGCTGGTGCCCCACTTGATTTCCAAGCGGAGAAAAGAGAAGGCATCACCAGGGCAGAAGGATCCCTGGGCCTCCCAGAGGCGTTTTTACCGGAAGAAAGTCGATCTGCGCGCCCACCTGCGGGCGGTGGAGGCCCTGGAAGGGGGGCGAATGGAAGGGACCATAAAGGATATCAGTCTCGGAGGGGCAGGCATAGAGATCCGACCTAGGAACGTCCGGCGATTCCCTTACAAGGAGGGACACTCCTTTGAGATCGAGACCATCCTTCCAAACGGCAAACCCCTCCATTTTTCCGCAAGGATCGTATCGGTCAAGCCGGGTCACGTGCCGGGCACACTTTTCCTGGGTATGTCCATCACGGATATCGATGACCAGTCGGGAAAGGACCTCGGTTTCTTCCTGATGCCCGCATAAGGAAGAGGAGAGACGAAAATGGCAGTCGAGGATGTGATATTCGGATACCTGGCCAAGGAAGAGATTTATGAGGACGGCATCCCCGTGATCAGGGAAGGGGCGAGCGGGGACTGGGTATACGTCATCCTGGAGGGACAGGTAAAAGTAAAGAAGATGACCCCCAAGGGAATGGTGACCATTGATACGCTGGGGGAGGGAGAGATCTTCGGCGAGATGACCCTCTGGGGGGGGAGCCGTGGGATCCGCACTGCCTCCGTGATCGCGGATGGTAAGGTGAAAGTAGGGGTGCTGGATACCGAACATCTCCAAAGGGACTACGATTCCATATCACCACGACTGAAAAGCCTCATCCGCTCACTGATTACCAGGCTCAAGGAGACGACGGAAAAGGCGGTCAGTATCGCTGTTGAATCCTAAAGGCCCTCCAGCCATGCCATAGAGACCTCATTCCGATTGTTATATAGGTTGAATTTTTAAAGATCAGAGAGATGACAGTCGGAGGCTGATTTGGAAGCTCCAGAAAAACTTTCCATCACCTGGACTACTTATATGAAATATAGGGCTGATTTCAGAGGATTCGATCTCGTCAAGATTGAAAATATATTGCGGTATTCGGCAGAAAGGTATTTTGATACAATTACACATAGGATGATCGTAGTGGGACGGCACGATGAATGGTTGGTCCTGATTCCTTACGAGAAAAAGGGGAATGAGATAATACCAATCACAATTCATACAACCACACGTCAGCAGATAAATTTCCGCCTCAAGGCGGGGAGGTTTAAACATGAATAAACCAAGAATGAACTATTTCAAAGAAGAAGATATTCTGCATCTGGTAATCTCTGATGAAAAGGAAGCAGGCAGTGTTGAGTTAAGTCCGAATATTACGGCAGAGTTAAATGACAAAGGCGAGCTGATCGGTATAGAGATTCTGGAAGCAAGTTCTTTTATTCGCGATTCCATACTGGAAGCCGCCCAGGCGAAGATGCTGAATCTGCCAAAGACGTATAATAACAGGCTGGAACCCACCTCGTAACCTCGACGGCTCACCCTCATCGATATAACGATATTCGCCCTTTCCCTCGATACCTAAGCCAGGATGGAAAAACGGATGGCTCGATCAAGGGTCGATGGCCCCTTTTCTGGAGTGACCGGCGGAAGGGCGCTGTCGTTTTCGCGGTTTATCAGTAGGGGAAGCCGCAGTTCACGCTCTAAGAGAGCGGGAGAATGTGGAGGCGCCGGTGGCCCCTGCTGATAAGCCGCTGAAAACACCAGCCCGGGAGCCTCCGAACGAAAGAAAAGGCGCCATCGGCCTTCGCGGAAGCTGTTATCGAAATGAAGTGCTCACCGGGTGTTATGGAAACGGAAGGAGCATGGGGATCTTTTCCTCGTTCCCGGGTCACCCCCATCCCTAACCCCATGAAATAACGAAGGTTTACCTGCTGCTATCTGGCAGGCCTCCCAACAGGTCACTTCCGAAAAGATCCCCATGCCCATTTTCCGGTGGTGCGAGTAGCCTTCTAATCTGCTGACCTCATGGGGAGTTATATTCTCCCAGAGATACAAAAAGACAGGCTGCTCGATTTTTCTTGTGGGCCCTGGGGCTGGTTATTTCCCCTCGAAGACTGGTCGGCCTTTCCCGACGCTCGTAAGCCCCGTGAGGGCGTCCTTGGTGGAAAAGATCTCCTTGAGATGATCCAGCTCCAGCCGGGTGGCTTCAGCCAGGGGTTTCCCGTAACCTTCGTCCATGATCTGGTTGGCCAGCCTCAAGGCGATCGGGGCCTTGGTGGAGAGGATCTTGGCCGTCTTTGCTGCGAGAGGATCATCGCTTTCGGCGAATTTGCCATCAAGCAGGCCTGGTATGTTGTCATCTGAAAAGAGCGCCTTGATCTTCCGCCATTCCTCGGGGAGTTCTTCTTCTTTTCGTCCCTTGTTGGGAACCAGGGTTCCGTCTGAAATCCCGGACTTGATCTTTTCCTCGATCTCTTCAGGGGAGAAGAGATAATCAACGAGTCCGATGGCATGGGCCTCTTCGGCGGAAATGATTCTGCCCGTGAAGACCAAGTACTTGGCCAGCTCTTTCCCGATGTAACGGCTGGGTCGCTGTGTGCCTCCCAGGCCCGGGTAGATTCCGATCCCTGTCTCGGGAAATCCCATCACGGCCTTGGGCGAGGCGGCGATGACATCCGCCGCCAGGGCATATTCCAGTCCGCCCCCGAGGGCGAGACCTTCCATCTTTGCCACCACCAGTTTTTTGCAATCGTCGATGCGCTGGAGGACCTTCTGGCCGTATGCGGTGAAGGCCACGTTGTCATCCAGGCGGTCTTCCTTGATGCATTGAATGAAGAAACCGATGTCAGCCCCCGCAACAAAGGCCTTCCCGGTGGCATCCAGGATGATAGCCTCGGTTTCCGGATCGGATTCTGCCTGTATGAAGGCCTCTTCCAGTTGCTTGACGACAGTCTCGTTCAAAGCGTTCATGGCGTCGGGCCTGGCTATGGTCACCCTTCCCACACGGCCGTCCCGGGAATACTTCACGTACCGGATCTCCCAAGGCTCTCTTTTTTCTTTCTGACGTTCCAGGGTGGCGGGGATCCGGATGGAGGGCCAGGATTCGAGCAGGCTCCGGACCATTTCATAGGCCTTGTCGATTCCTACCCTGTTCATCAGCTCGAAGGGTCCCCTTTTCCACCGGAGACCCACCTTGGCCCCCAGATCCGTGTCCGCAACGTCCGAGACCCCTTCCTCCAAGAGTGAAGAGGCGACGAAAAACACCACAGACAGCAGCCTGTCGGCGACCTCCTGGAGCCTGTCTTCCTGGATCTCGCCTTCCAGAGGCCAGAGTTCGCCGGAGCCGGCCTGTTCCCTGAGCCTGGCCGAGGGCGCATAGAAGGGCCCCAGCTTGTCTCCCAGGGTGGTTGAGGAATGAAGGGCGATGGGAATGCCTGTCACGTTCATGAGCTTGAACGGCCCCATCCCGATGCCGAGGGAGTCCATGGCGGCCTTATCTATGGTGGGAATGTTGGCGATTCCTTCTTCGAGGATGCGGGTGGCCTCGTTCAACCAGGGGACGAAGAAGCGATTTACGGCAAACCCGGGGGCATCTTTTACCAGGATGTCGATCTTGCCCGTGAGCTTGGAGTAATGTTTGCAAACCGCAGTGGTCTCCTCGGAAGTCCGGCTCCCCGGGATGATTTCCAGTAGGCGGTTTTTCGCCGGGTGATAGAAGAAGTGAAGACCGATGAAGCGGTCCGGCCGCTTGGTTGCTGAGGCCAGCTCATCCACTGAAAAAGAAGAAGTGTTCGTCGCCAGGATGGTTTTAGGTTCGCAGATCTCGTCGAGCCTCTGAAACAGGTCCTTCTTAACGGCCATGTCTTCGAAAACGGCCTCGATGACCAAGTCGCAGTCCCGGGTCTCTGAAACGTCCGTGGTACCCCGGATCCGACCCAAAACTTCGTCCACCTTCTCGGGCTTGAAGATTTTCCGATCGACCGCTTCCTGGAGCGTGCTTTTGATGGTCTCCAATCCCCTTTCTACAAACTCCGGTTTGATGTCGACCATGACGACCGAAAGGCCTTCCTGGGCCGTTTTCTGGACGATCCCGCTTCCCATGTTGCCGGCGCCTATAATACCTACTTTTTTCATGTCTCGAACCTCCGTTTGAGTATTTTTCCGATCATCAGTGATTTGCCATCACTCCTCAGAAACGGTCTCCCGGGGGCCGTATCGGATCCCGGAACCCGTGAAGCCTTTTCCGCTCCGATCAGGAACATGTCAGCCTTCAGGTGAGATGATCCATCTGCAGCCAGTGACTCTCTCACGGATCTATACCCCGGGAATCCTTATCAAAAGGAAAAGTAGGGGTCAATAAAAAAGAAGTCATCAACAACTTTGGATAAGTGTCCTAACTTATCGAACTAACACCTTTTACTGTTTTCCTTTTTCAAAACCAAAAGGTCATGTCAAAGACTCCGGCCAGGGTCTTCCCGCTTCCAAATCACTTGACGGGTCTAAGGGAAATTCATTATAGGTAGTCAGGTTTTATCCCAAGATGATTCTAAGGGCCGGGGGTTCCCTGGATCATGTATGATATGGGTCGCACCCCTTGACCCCTTGAATCTTTGAATCCTCAAGCCAATCCGAACCGGAACGGCCGTTAACTGCTAGGGAGGCATTTGATATTTCCATGGATGGTCATGATCCACAGGAACTTCAAGAAATGGGAGCGGCCATCCGGGCGCTCCTCAAGGAAAAGAAGGGTATTCTTTTAGCACACAATTACCAGCGGCCGGAAGTGCAGGACCTGGCCGATCTCTGTGGGGATTCCCTGGAATTGTCCATTCGGGCGAGCCGGACCGATGCCGAGGTCATCGTTTTTTGCGGCGTCCATTTCATGGCGGAGACGGCCGCCATCCTTTCCCCGGAAAAAAGGGTTCTGCTTCCCGTAGTGAGCGCCGGATGTCCCATGGCGGACATGTTGGGGGCCGATGAGTTACGGGAAAAGAAGCGGGAAATGCCTGGGGCCGTGGTGGTCTCTTATGTGAACACGACGGCCGAGGTTAAGGCGGAGAGCGATATATGCTGTACCTCGGCTAATGCTGTTCAGGTGATCCGATCCATTGATTCGGACAAAGAGATCCTTATGACTCCGGACAAAAACCTGGCCCTTTACACCATGAAACAGACCGGAAGGGCCATTCACTACTGGGAGGGATATTGCCCTATCCACAATAACCTCCGGGCGGATAAGGTTCTGGAAGTCAAAGCAGCCCATCCCGGGGCCTTGTTTATGGCCCATCCCGAATGTCCGCCCGAGGTTCTTGAAATAGCGGATCTTGTAAAGAGCACCTCAGGGATGATAGCCTTTGCCGCTGAATCGGATCACGAAGAATTCATCATCGGGACGGAGACAGGCATCCTCCATCCCCTTTCCAAGGCCAATCCCGGAAAGACCTTCATCCCCGCAGACCCTGCGATGGTCTGCAAGGACATGAAAAAGACAGGATTGAAGGAGATCTATGAGGCCTTAAAAAGCCTCCAACCCGTGGTGACCGTACCCGAGGAGATCCGGGTGAAGGCGAAGGGTGCAGTGGAACGGATGTTGGCTGTACCTCGCGGATGAAAGGGTTTCCGCAGGAGAGGTATGTACCCTAAATCAAAAAAAGTCCAAAGCAGCCTGGAATACCTCCGGAAGCTCTTCATCATGCCGGACAAGCCGGACAAGTTCATCGAGTTCGGCCACGACCTCCTGGAGATGATCCACGATTTCTTCGCTGAGAAAGGGGGGATTCACAGCAGCATCACCCTCCCGGAACTCAGTGAGATCTTCAGCCAACTATCCATGCCCGAAGGCCCCCACCTCATCAAGGATGTTTTGGCAGAGATCAAGGGGAAGGTCACCGCCCACTCGGTGAAGGTCGGAAGTCCTTACTACATTGGACATATGACGAGCGCCATCCCCTACTTCATGATCCTGCTAGAGATGATCATCGCCGCCCTGAATCAGAATCAGGTCAAGATCGAGACGGCCAAGGCCTCCAGCTTCGTGGAAAGGGAACTCCTGGCCTGGTTTCACCGTCTGGTCTACAATCGAACGGAAAGGTTTTACAGGAAAAACATACAGAATCCCCGGGTCGCCTTGGGAAACGTGACCGCAGACGGCACCATCGGGAACCTCACTGCTCTTCTCATCGCAAGGGAAAAGGCCTTTCCTCCTGACGGCCGCTTCACGGGTTGCCGTATGGCGGGCATGGCCAAGGCCCTCAAGCATTACGGATACGAGAGGGGAGTCATTCTCGTCTCCGCCCGGGGCCATTACTCCATCCGAAAGTCTGCAAATGTCCTCGGCCTGGGAGAAGAAAACGTGTTGCCGGTTCCTGTTGACCATTTCAACCGGGTGGACCTGCGGAGCCTCAGGCGGAGAATCCGGAATCTCGAAGCCAGGGAAGGACGGACAAAGATAATTGCTATCGTGGGCATCGCCGGGACCACGGAGACGGGCAACATCGACAACCTCCAGAAGTTGGGTGAGATCGCGAGAGAGGTAGGGGCCCACTTTCATGTGGATGCCTGTTGGGGCGGTTCAGCCCTTCTGGTTGATGAATACCGGCCGATATTCAAGGGAATCGAGACATCAGACTCAGTCACCATCGACGCCCACAAGCTTCTCTATTGCCCCATGACCATGGGCATGGTGCTTTTCAGGAGCGAGAAAGACCTCAACTACATCAGGCAGAGTTCGAATTACGTGATCCGCAGGAATTCCGTCGATATGGGCCGTTTCACTCTGGAAGGATCCCGGCCCTTTGCCAGCCTCAAGCCTTGGGCGGCCCTGAAGATCATCGGCAGGGATGGATACCGGCTTCTTTTCCGGAGCGCCCGGGAAAACACCGATACCCTCAAAGAAATCCTGGAGAGGTGGGGCAATTTCGAGATTCTCAACCGCCCCGAGCTCTTCATCCTGAATTACCGGTTTATTCCCCACTCGGTCCAAACCAGGATCAGGGAGTGGAACGAGGTGTCAATAGAGAAAAAAAAGTCTGATGATAGGGAAGCGGTCAAGGAAGTTGAGAAAAACATCCGCAAGGTGAACCATCTCATAAATGGATTGAATATCAAACTCCACAAAGCATTGAGAATGGATGACACAACCTTTGTCTCCAGGACCACCCTGGAATCCACACCCTACCGCCCTCAGAAGATAGTGGTTCTCCGTGCCGTTCTTATGAATCCCCTTACGAACCCCTCTATTCTCGAGGAGATCGTGGATACCCAGAACCGCATCGGGCTGGAATTGTGGCGGGAGTTCGATCCTGCTTTCAAACGCCTGCTGGCCGGAGCCCGGTCTCTTCCCAGCGAGCTGGCCATGGGTCGGGGCTGCTGACCCCCCATCCTTAGGCTCCTGAAATCTTCTCCAAAAGAACAAAGTCGGCAGACACTGTCGAATCCCTCCATCTCCTTTTTTCATGGTCTCTTGGAGCGAGACCTTATTTCATGGGGTAGGGATGGGCAGACTCGGAAACAATGAAAAGACCCCCATGCCCCTCCATTGTAACCCGGTGAGTATTCAAAATACTGTATTGCATCCCTGTGGTTGAAATTTTCGTCTTCCCCTTCGGGGGCGTGGGTCTTACGGGCTGGAGGCTGACCTTGAACAAAATTGAACGTTTTTCAAGGATCCCAAGGTCACGACACAAAGCGTTTTTGCGTCCAATTTTTTTGGACAATATCCAATAAAACCAGAAAATGGAAAACATATCAGAAATATTTGGGCTTTGTTTCATTATGCAATATAAAGGTATAGTTCTATGAATTGTGAATAATTATAGCAATCCATAAAATGGCATTTTTCTTGAATAATCAGAGATGAAAAATGGCTGAAACCACGCTTTCAGTCGAATGGCCCGAAGGTTCCTGTGAAAGGCCAGTGAATGGCGAGTGATGCAGGTCAACCTGAAAGCATACTGAACGGAGGGGAGGAATTGAAAAATGAGAAAAGGGTCACTTCATTTTAAACTCGTGGTGGCCGGTGTATTGCTGGTCTTGATCCCGGTGGCGCTGCTCGGGGTTCTTTCGGTGAACAAGACCACGAAGGCACTGAAGGAGATCTCGGGAGACCGGGCGATCCATATAGCAAAAAACTTGGCCGAGATGACTCAAATTCTGTTAACCGAGGAAGAGAAGCTGGCCGCAAGCCTCTCACGGACCAATGCCGTCGTTAAGGCCGTCACTGAGTTGGAGGAAAAAGGGCCTGAAAAAGCAAAGGAGGCTGTTGCAGTCCTTGACAGGGAACTGGCGGCCATCAAGAAGCGACTGGGTGACCAGTACGAAACCCTTTCCGTGACCGATTCCAAGGGGAAGGTTTTTTCAGATGGTGTTGGGGGCAGTCATAAAGGAATCGATATCTCAAGTCGGCCTTACTTTCAAACAGCAAAAATAGAAGGGAAGGTCGTTATCTCAGATCCTGTCAAGTCGAAATCCTCCGGAAAACCGGTCATTCCAGTGTGTGCCCCGATCTTTTCGTCAAGCGGAAAATTCGCGGGGGCATTAATCACCGTGCTCAGGATTGAGTCTCTCTGTGATGCCATTACATCCCACAAAGTTGGGAAAACCGGGTATCCTTTCATGGTGGACGAAAAGGGGTTGACTATCGCCCATCCCAACAAAGAAAACATCTTCAGGTTGAATGTCAAGGAAATCCCGGGAATGGAAGACATCGCAGAGAGGATGCTGAACCGGGAAGTGGGTATTGAGGGTTATCAATACAAGGGCCAGAACAAAACTGCCGCCTTTGCCTCCATTCCTATTACCGGGTGGAGTATCGCTGTAACCCAGGCCAATGAAGAGTTTCTCGGGACGGCCAGCAGTATCCGAAATCGTATTTTTTTGCTAGGTGGGGGACTGTTGATCGCGGCCGTTCTGGGAGCGATTTTCTTCGCAAGGAGTATCTCCAGGTCGATTCAACGAATCATCCAGGGGCTCAGTGAGGGAGCGGAGCAGATGGCATCGGCTGCAAGCCAGGTCTCTTCAGCGAGCCAGTCGCTGGCCGAGGCCTCCTCCGAGCAGGCTGCATCACTCGAGGAGACCTCTTCCTCCCTTGAGGAGATGTCGTCCATGACCAAGCAGAATGCGGATCATGCCACCGAGGCGGATAACCTCATGAAGGAGGCAAATTCCATCGTTGGCAAGGCAAACGGGAGCATGAAGGATCTGATCCAGGCCATGGAGGAAATTACGAAGTCAAGCGAAGAAACCTCCAATATCATCCGCACCATTGATGAGATCGCCTTCCAGACCAATCTCCTGGCCTTGAACGCTGCCGTAGAGGCGGCCAGGGCCGGGGAGGCCGGGGCGGGGTTCGCCGTTGTGGCGGACGAAGTCAGGAATCTGGCCATGAGGGCGGCCGAGGCCGCGAAAAACACGGCGATCCTTATCGAGGATACAGTCAAGAGTATCAAGGACGGATCGGAACTGGTGGCCAGAACCAACGAAGAGTTTTCCCAGGTATCCCAGAGCGCCGCGAAGGTGGGTGAGCTTGTAGGTGAAATCGCCGCCGCCTCCACTGAACAGGCCCGCGGGATCGAGCAGATAAACTCGGCGGTGGCAGAGATGGACAAGGTCGTGCAGCAAAACGCGGCCAATGCTGAAGAATCGGCCAGCGCCTCCGAGGAGATGAGCGCACAGGCTGAACAGATGAAGGCCATGGTGAAGGAATTGACGGCCCTGATTCAAGGATCCGGCAAAGGAACCAGAAGAAGGAAAGAACGCTTTGCCAAGAAAGCTGAGCCTTCCATGGCCCGCAAGGAAAACCAAAAACAAGCCCAGGTCCTTCAGAAGGTTTCCGGGGGCGGAGAATCCCTTCCCGTCAGTGGTGGAAACCGGGAAGTCAGGCCTGAAAAAGTCATTCCTTTGAACGAAGACGATTTCCAGGATTTTTAATATATGTCGAATGTCCCGGGAACCGATCCAGGCTCCCGGTGGCACGGGTGAGCGACCCCGGGAATAATCCGGCGTCTTTTCACCCGAATCAAAACCCTCCCTCCAACAGCGGATCCCGGGAGTTGACCGGGCTCCCGGGGTTCGCTCCCCTCCTCTTGCGTTGACAGCAAAAAAGAAAACCGCTTAATATGGCGCTTCCGAACGAAGATTGAAGGAGGCGATTTTATTCCGCCGCCCTGATCGAATCAGTATCGCCAGGCGACTGATCGATTGGTTTGTCGAAAACCATACTTGACACCCCGGCCCGGTTTTAAAGGCCATGAAAGTACGGTGGGGGCAAGTGAAGAAGTGTAGGCTGCCTCCTCCAGCAGGTTGTTGAAAAACGTAGTGAGCGCAGTAGCTTTTCAACAGCCTGCTGAATGGCTCCGTAGAATCAAATAATGGCCTGCCTTTTTTCCTGCCGGTCTTGTGGCTCATCCCTTTTTGGTCCACCCAGGCTTTTATGTACCTTTTTTCGCTGGGGAGATACCGGGGCCGTTTTCCTTCTTGGGATAGAATTTCAGATCGCCATATGCATGACTTCCCTGAAATTGACCCATGGTAAATTGTAAGCGTTTTTATCCTAGCAAATACATAGGAAAAATTGTAAGATTAACATCTAATTTATGATGTCGACCCGCAAAAGACCGCATGTATCTCATAACGTTTTACAGGTGCGGGAGTCCGGATTTATTGACTGATTCTTTGCGGTACCTGGACAATTTTTTGATAGATGAGAGCATTTTTCAGTTTCGGACATTAGAGGCAAGGTTCGTGATTGTTTTTGATCTGGAAAGGGCGGCCGATTTATCGATTGAGGAGAGGGAAGAATGAAGCTTTCAACGAGAACCCGCTATGGAACCAGGTTGATGCTCGACCTGGCGAGGCATTACGGAAAGGGTTTTCTCCAGCTTCGAGAGATTGCGGAACGCCAGGAGATTTCACTGAAATACCTTGAGCAAATCGTTATTCCCCTGAAGAAGGCTCACTATATCGAAGCCTCCCGCGGGGCCAAAGGTGGATATAGATTGGCAAGGCCCCCGGAAAAGATCATGGTTGGTGAAATCGTGGCCCTGTTGGAACGCGGGGGTATGCTCAGCGAATGTCTTGATGACCCTTCGATCTGCAAACGATCCGATTTCTGCCCGACCCGTCATCTCTGGAAAGAGGCTGAAGAGGCCATTTTCGAAAAACTTAACCGTGTCTCCCTGAAAAGCCTGATGAAGGAAACAGGCGACGAGATCGAGGCGGAATCAAGAACGAGGAAGGAAGATTCTGGTTATGAGGGTTGTTTCCATCGCTGTTAGCAAGAAAAAGGGTACAGGAAAGATTCCAGTCCGAGAGGCCGAAGTTGTGATCAATCATGGTATCCGTGGCGACGCCCATGCGGGATCGTGGCACCGCCAGGTGAGTTTTCTCGCCTCGGAACAGATCGAGCAATGCCGGGCACGGGGACTTGATGTGGACTTCGGAGATTTTGCTGAAAACATCGCGACTGAGGGGGTGGATTGGAAACAAGTTCCGGTAGGGTCCAAGGTGAGGATCGGTGATGCCGTGATCCTGGAAATCACTCAGATCGGGAAGGAATGCAGGAAAAAATGCGCGATCTATTACCAGGCCGGAGATTGTATCATGCCAAGGGAGGGTACCTTTGCGCGTGTATTGAAAGGGGGAGCCGTTCGGGTGGGTGATTCTGTGAAAATCGAAAAAAGCCGGATTCCTTAATAGTCCGGAGCGGGAAAATTAGTTATTCGGACTTCACCACAAGGACCGCGGCACCTTCCAAGGCCCGAACCAGCTTCACGCTGACATCCCCCAAGACGAATTCCTCCGCCTTGGACATCTTCTTTCGGCCGATAACCACCATATTGTATTTTCTTTTTTTACATTGATCAATAATGCCGTCCGCTATGGTCGGGTAAGGTTCGGTCACCAGCTTGATCTCGATATGATCCGGGTTGAATCCCGCCTCGACGAGCTTGTCCCTGGCCTTTTCCAACATGGCCCTATAACGCTCGGGGAGTTCCTCCGTGAATTTCTTGCCCATCAGTTCTTCGCTTGCCGACGGTTTTCTGAAAAGATGAATAAGCGTGATGTGCCAGTCTTCCGGGCAGAATGACAGCTGGGCCAGGTATTCCACGACGGCCCTGGAACTTACGGAATCATTGAGTGATACAAGGATTGAATTCGGCAAGGTTTACCCCTTCCTTCTTAGAAATCCGTATACAGACAACGGTTCAGGTCTTCAAGCATCTCTTCCACCTGTTCATAGTAAACGTTCGCTCCGATGGAGAAATGCATGATTATGTCGTTGAGTGATTTTGGGATATAGGGATAAAGCTTCTTCAGGTTGACGAAACGCCTCTTGAAGATGATGGAAAAGTCATCCCGATCAAGACGGTCCTTTAAGTCTCCATAGACCATGGTATCCTTCCGGATCATTTCTATAGCATGAAATCCCTTGCCCACGGCATTGATCAAAACGTTTCCAAGCCCGAAGATATCGAGGCTGTATGGGTTTTCAAGGGCCTCGTAATCATAGTCAAAATCGATCCAGACGTAGTTCCCTGTCTTGTTTTCGACCATGAGATGATCATTGCGAATGTCCCCATGCTTAAAACCCAGGTGATGAAGATGCCGGATGGCTTCAAAGGCCTTGATCAATTTTTTCAAAATGACCGGAAAATGGTTTTCGAAATAGTGCCGGTGGCTCATCTCAAGGGCGTCTGTATAAAGAAAGAAGTTGGGACCGTGAACGATATCCAGTACACGGATGATGTTTTCCTTTTCATCGCGGAATGCCCTTCCCTGCATGAAATGGGGGTGTTCTCGAACTGCTTCTAATATGCGGGCTTCCTTGTCGGGATTCCTGAAGCAAGTGATTTTCGCTCCTCCGAGGCTGGTCTCGAAGGATTCCAGAAAGGTAAGCTTCAGGATCTTCTTTTCTCCTGTCTCAAGATCCACAGCCCTCTTGACCCAGAATTTGGGATCGTCCATGCCGAAGCGGCGTTCCCGTTCATGACCCGTGACCCTGTATCGCTTTTCACCGATCTGTATGATATCGCCCCGGTCGATGGAAAAGATATCCGAAGTGTCAGTGAACAGCCTTCCTTTCACGGATCAAAGGTCCTCCAGCACCCTCTGGGGAAGACTCTCGACCGCCGTCTTGATCTTTTCGGCAAAATTACGAAGACCATTGTTTTCAATGACCAGGCCGAGCTGTTCGGCCAGCACACACATGGCGCTGACATCCTCCGGGTGAAACGGGCGGGATTCGCTTTGATAAATCCTGATAGACCCGATGACATTCCGCCGGTGCTTAATGGGTACGCAGAGCATGGAGGTGATACCCTCTTTCACCGCCTCCTCAGGGTAGTGGATCCGTGGATCAGTGCTCATATCCTTCACAAAGATCGGTTCACCGGAAAAAAAGGAGCAATACTTCTCATCTGCGAATATGGGCCCCTTGTGGAGGTAGGCGTCACTGATGCCGTAACTGCCTACTGTGAATAACTGGTTTTCCCGCTCGTCGAAGATCATGATGCTGCATCCCTTTGCCCGGAACGACCTGGCGGTGCCTTCAGCGATGTGATTGACCAGGAGGTTGAAATCCTCATAGGTTGAGATAGCATGGCTGATGGCTTTGAATTCATTAAGGTAAAACCTTCTTTTGGTTTGCGGCTTCATGTCTCCTCCTCCCCGGAAAGCTCTTTGATGACCTGGGTTCCTCCACTCGGTCGTCATACCTTCAAGGTTCAGATACCTTATGCCACTTTTCGGCCAAGCGCACGAGCTCTGTCATGGTTTGGTGGGTGATGACACCAAGGCTCCTGGCCTCACCCATTGTCCTGATGGCCCCGTTCAGGGCGTCAATTTCAGTAGGCCTGCCGTTCAAGAGATCCTGGAGCATGGGAGAGAGATTTTCCGAAGTCTTGCGGCAGACTTCAAGCAGGGAATCGTAAAGATCTTCCCCTGGCAATTGAATTCCGTATGCCTGGGCCACTTGTTTCCCTTCGTCGATCAGACGCTTGGCCAGCGAAATGGACTCCATTTTTTCGGTAAGCTGGCCGTTTTTCAACTGGAGCAACGCTGTCAGCGGATTAACGGCCGAGTAAACCAGTGCCTTCGCCTAAATATGTCCCATCACGTTGTCAGTGATCCGCGTATGGATATCCGATGCATTCAGAAGGGCCTGAACTCGTTCGACCCGCTCTCCGATTTCCCCGTCGATCTCGCCGATGATCGTACGTCCCGTTCCGGCATGCCTCACCATGGAATCTCTTAGGGAGGTGGAGCCGTGGTAAGTCACTCCTCCCAGTATATTTTCCGGATCAAGGATCTCGCACAGGGTTTCCACATTTCCAAGGCCTGTTTGGAGGGTCAGGATAGGAGAGGATTCGGTGACAAGGTGACGGATACCCCTGGCTGCTGATGCCGTTACGTAACTCTTTACGGCCAGAATGGTCAGGTCACATGCCTCGATGCTTTTTCCGTCCTGTATCGCCCAGGCCTTGACGGTGAGGTAGGGGGCCGTCCCTGAGGCGCCCAGCTCGATAAACTGGATTCCCTTGTGGTTGATGGCATCCACGATCCCGGGGTCCTTCTCGACAAAGATCACTTCATTGCCGCTTCTTCCGAGCATTCCCCCGAGAAACCTTCCCATGGCCCCGGCGCCCACGATGACGATTTTCATGTTTCTTCCTAACGGAAACGGGACCGGGATGGGCCCCCTCCCTTTCATGGGGTTGCTTCTCTAGTCTGAAGGTATGAAAATTTCTATTTATTAAATAATACCGAAAAACAGGCAACGGAACAAGCATCGAACATGGATATATAGTCGGATCGTTTTTTTATTAGGGTTCAAAGATTCAAGGGGTCAAGTGAGAAAAAGGGATTTAAGGTAAAATGATTTTCACTTGAACCCAGGACCCTTGGCCCCTAAAGCTATCGGCTTCAGCCGATAGTAGTTTGCTGACAATATCTGTTATGGATGCTAGAATAGTGCCCATCCATAAATGGCCTTTTTCCCCAATCTCTCAGGTCAGGCTCAGATTTTAATTATGGTGCCTCTGCCGCTTGGCATCCTTCACGGGGCGGTTAAAATCTTCGCCTCCTTGACCTTGAAGAAAATTGCCTGTCTATGGATGGGCACTAAGATAATTTCGGATTATGCATGACAAATATTGAAAGAAACTTTACTTTCACCCGTCGGGTCAGACTTCCTTCCTGCCGGGTCATGACCTAACAGAGTGAATTTCCATTAAATTATTAACGTATTCAAGATTGCTTGTGCAAGATTTCTGGGTTGAAAAAAGGCTGGAAGATGGTGTTTTCTGTAAAGGCCCTTTCCACTTCAATCCTGCTGATCGCCGGGGGCTTGATCTTTTATGGCATGAGCCGGGAAAATCACGTGGTCTTCCTGGTCGGCTTGTGTCTCGGGATCGGAGGATATCTCCAGATCCGCCGCAGGCTCAGGCGGAGGCCCGAAGACGAATAACAGGAAATGATTCAAGGGTGACCTTTATCCCGGGGGCGCGAATCCGGATCTTATCCAGGGCACATACATGAACGTCTTATTGGTATCAGGGCCGGGCCGCCCAGGAATAAGGTTGATTTCTGATCCCTCCCCTTGAACCGAAAGACGGGAATGCATAGGATGAGAATGGAACAAGGCTGAAATCAGATAATCCGTACGGTTTCGAGAAAGTTCTGGCTTCTTCTGTTTGGTTGCCCTTGACCTTTGATGCTCACCGGCCTATGTTCCCTTTGAAATGATGATTCCACAACAGAGTATTCCATTATGATCAATCACTTTGATACTAATCTGCTTCGAAAAAACAAGATCATTTTCCGGCAATACGCCCAAATGAGGAGAGAGTATGCCTATGAACTTAACCAGGAGAAGGCCTCCGTGGCCTTTGAGATCATCCCGGCCCTCTTAAGCGTCAATGAGCCCGAACTCCCCGGTTTCGTTCCTGACGGGGAGGATGCTTGTGGTGTTTACGGAATCGGAACTTCGAGCGACCTCGAAGGGCAAATCCACCGCTATTTCCCGGAAATGAAAAAGCGCCGCGTCCATTTTCAGAAATACCTGGTCAAGAGACCCATCGTGGAGTCCCTTTTCCTCATGGGGAGCATCGGAACGGTGGCCCAGACGGAGAAGTCGGATTTCGATTTCTGGGTTTGTGTGGACTCTACAGTCTTTGACGCTCGCTGTCTCCGACACTTGCACAAGAAGACCCAGGAGATCTCCCTTTGGTGCGGGAGCACTTTCGGCATGGAAGTCCACTTTTTCATATCGGAGTTGGACCGTGTCCGGGAAAACGATTTCGGGCGGGTGGACGAGGAGAGCACGGGATCAAGCCAGAAGCGGTTCTTGAAGGAAGAGTGTTACAGGACCATGCTGTTCGTTGCGGGAAAGATACCCATCTGGTGGGTGGTTCCTCAGGGAACGGACCGTGAGGGATACTATCGACTCATGGATCGATTCAGGGAAGAGGCCCCTTATGACTTCGACGACTTCGTGGACCTGGGATACTTGGGTAGCATCTCCAGGGAGGAATTCATGGGGACGGCCCTGTGGCACTTGAGCAAGGGCATCAAGGACCCCTTTAAGGCCCTCCTCAAGATGGCCATGATGGAGTGGTATCTTTCCGATGCCTTCGAGGGGAGATTGCTCTGTGATCTTTTAAAGGAACGGGTGCTTGCAGGCGGGAAAAACCTGCTGGATGTTGACCCTTACCTCCTGATGGTGGAAACCGTCCTTGATTATTACCTTTCACAGGGTCGATACGAGCACATGGATCTCGTCCGAAAGGCCTTTTACCTCAAAGCCGATCCAGGAATTACGAGGGTGAAACTACGTCGCGGCCCTGGTGATTACAAGACAGAGGCCTTCAGAGGACTGATCGGGAAATGGGGATGGCCGATCGAGGTCGTGGAGGAACTCAACCTGGTGGAGAAGTGGAGCTATGCCAGGCATTTGAAGCTTTCAACAGAAATCAACAAGTTTTTCTTTTCCACCTACCGCAGGCTTTCCGATAGTCAACTTCTGAAGGAAAGACAGGCGATCAACGACCTGGATCTTACCATCTTGGGAAGAAGAATCTATGTTCTGTTCTCAAGGCAACCCAAGAAACTCCAGTTGATCCCTTACCTTACCGGCAGAAGAATCGTCCTGGACCGTTGCATATTCCAGTACCGGCGCAGCAAGTCCGGTCAGTCGGGGTGGACTCTTCTCGATGCGACCCGCTATGCACTCGAGAGGAACAAGAAGCCGCCCCGCATATTCACTTCGGACCGGATCGTGAGGGCCGCCGCCTGGTTGGTGATAAACGGCATCTTCGATTCTCGCGAAACGACCGTGGAGATGCCTTCTAATCCTTCGGGTGTGGACATCAACCGGTTGATCGAGTTGCTTCGGCACCTCTATGATTTTTTCAAGCCCGGGGAGAGGGGAGTGGGCATGGGAGACGCCCTGCAAAGTGAGGCCAAATACGAGAGAATCGTCGTGGTAGTGGATATGGAGCCTTTAGCCGTACCTGGAGGTCCGTCGAGTATCGATCTGGTTTACAGTAATACCTGGGGTGAGATCTTCACGGATGCCTTTCCTTTCCAGGAAGGGCTCTCAGTCGTGAGCGGGTATGTGCACCAGATGGAGCTGAAGGATCCCTCGGAGGCCGTATCCAGGGTCAAGGTATACCTTCCCCAGACGGAAAAGGACGACGAACGACGAAAGATGATTTACCAGGCGATATTGTTTGGGTTTGCAGGATGTTAAAATGTGGGTTTAGGAGAGACCTAACGTTTTTTCTTAACAACACGTCTCCGAACGACCCGCCTTCTCGGCCTTCTCACCACCCTCCTCTTCCTCCTCCCCCCCTTTGGAGAAGCAAGCGCAGCGGAGGCCACTCCAGGCCCATCTGCCGTTGAATGCTCCTGCCAGTAACCGCAAGTGGCCCTTGGACACTTCAAGATCTCGGTCCCGTCCCTTTTCGTGCCTTCAACCAGGAAAGGATTTTGGCACTGTGGGCAAGGAATATGGAACGGCTTGCCCCAACTGATGAAGTTGCATTCCGGAGCATTACACTTGTAATAGGTCTTACCAGTTGAGGTCTCTTCCCTGCTGATGACTCCTGTTTTGCAAAGGGGACACTGAAGAGAGAGGGCCTGTTCGAACTCCTGGATGCGTTTTTCAATGTCATCTTCCGGAGGTTCCTCTGGTTCAGGCTCAGCCTCAGGTTCAGACTCTTTCGCCTCATCCGCTCCGGGTTCAGGGGGAAGGGATTCATACCCGGTACGGGGATAAGCGGAATCTCCCGTCAAGGCTGCGGTTTCATCCTCATCGGATAACTCTTCTGTCTCATCCATTTCCGGTTGAGCATCTTGGGCATCTTCCCTGGGCTCCATCCCGGCACGATCATCTTCCTCCTCGGCTTTTTCTTCATCCGGCAGTTGGGCCGCATCTGCAGTCTCTCCCTGAGGTGCCTGAGGAAGCGAGGATTCCATCTCCTGGAACGGAATGTCTTTGATTCCGGATTCATCCGTGGCTGTTTCATCGGAGGATAAGGTTTCGATATCGTTGGGTTCAAGGGAAACGCCTTCTTCAGAACCAGTCCCTGCAAACCCTTCCCTTTCCGTTTGCTTTTGGGACTGCTCCCGTATCTTCTTGAGCAGTTCAGCCTGGTAAATATCCGAGAGCTTCCGTCTGGGTCCGATCGTGGATGGTGGGATGAAAATAGGGGAGGCAGGAGTTCGTTCCTTGATTTTTGTTGAGGTAGTGCTGGATTTGCGCCCTTTTCGCGAGGATTTTTCCTGCGATAGGGGAACCCCTTGCATCTTCAAGATCTGATCGAAGACGCGAAGGGCCGATTCCAGGTCTTTTCTCCCGGAGCGAGCTTCATCCACGGCCTGGGCCAGGGATGCGATCAGATTGAGACCCGGCATCTTGGGAAACGCCCGGTCGATCATCTGAACCACGCTGATGGTTGGAGTCTTGGCGGAAATGTGCCCCTCTTCGTCTAGGCCGGCATATTCCTTTTGGATGATATCCTGTAGAATATCCTCCGTGTCTTCCTCCATGGCGAGTCCCATTTCAGTGATTTCCTGGAAGAGGGTGGACAGGGTATAGCGTTCCGACGGATTGGAGAAGTTCTCCATCTCCTCAGTCAGTTGTTCGGTGAGGAGAATCATACTCGTCACGTTTACGAGGTTCAAGGGAAGGTCGTCGATACCATAGTGGCTTCCAAGCAGTCTGTCCATGTGCTGGAAAAAAATTTTATCGAAGCATTCTCTGAGGGTTACACCTTCCGATGGTTTGTTTTCAGCAGGCTTTTCCATATTTTTCTCTCTTCGTCCCCGGACGGTTCATACGCCTCCGCCAGGATCCCTGCAGCTAGCTTCAGGGAGGAATGACAGGTGAGCGCCCCAAAGCACTTTTGCACAAAGGCGGGTTTAACTCCCTCACAATTCCGCTCAGGATACCCCACTGCTTGAAGCGGAAACCTTCATCCCGGTCCTTGCTTTCTACTCCTCCCATTCATTGATCATCTCGCCAGCCTTGGATGCCGATTGAGTAATTTTTTCCTCCGGGGATTCCTCATCATGTGTTGAGGAAACATCGGACCGATCCGGATCCTCTTCTTCCGGCTTGGATTCGTTGATTTGATCCGTCGACTCTTCACCTTCACCTTTCTCGTCCTGAGATTCCCTGCTGGGAGGGGCCTGCTCCTCATCCCTTTTCATGCTTGTGTCTCTCGAAGTGGAAACAGAAAGATAATTTCCATCCCTGTCCAGCAGAACGGAAAGGGTCACTTTGACTTCGAAGTCCAACTGGTAGGCCACTTGTCCCTGGTGTACAACGATATCTCCCCTCTTGTATTCCACGTCCTCGTCGATACCGAGACCGTGCTCTTTTCTGAAGATGTTTTCGAGGGCTTCCCAGTCCAAATCCGCCGTAATAGCGTCGATCAATTCCTGTTCACAGGTCTTGATAACCTCCGAATCCGTGATTTTCATGGTTAATGTTCCCCTTTCATTTAAAAGGTCGTCATTCCCTGCCTATTCTGGAAGGCCGGATACGGCAACCTTCAAATCCCCCCTGGGTTTATCTTCTGTCCGTTGAATGACCTCCCCGGCCAGGTCCAGATACCTCTTGGCCCCAAAAGAGCGGATGTTATGAAAAACCAGAGGTCTTCCAGTCCCGGCACTTTCCCTGAAATCAGTGCTCCTGGGAATCGCGGTTTTAAAAACCGCTTTCCCGAAGTGTTTTCTTGCGGCCTCCGCGATCTTACGGGACGCCGGGTCGTCGGAGTCGAGCATGGTCAACAGGATTCCCGACATGCGGAGACCGGGATTGTACCTGGTTTTCAGCCAACGAAAACACTTGAGGGAGTATTGTATTTCTTCGAGGGCATAGAATTCGCATTGAAGCGGGAGCAGGAACGAGTCGGCGGTGGCCAGGGCACTGGCGCAATAAGAATTCAAGGAAGGGGGGGAATCCAGAATGACGTAATCGTATATCTCCTTAAGATTTATAAATTTTTCTCTCAATCTGAGTTCTTCGTCCATCCCTTTACCGGACAGTAGTAGTAATTCAGGATTGCAGGAGGGAAGGGAGGGAAGGATGTGCAGGTACCTTACGGAAGTGGGAATCGCCGCGCTCTTAGGCGATATTTCTCCGGTCATGATCTTGTAAAGATTGTTGTTTAATTTTTCAGTGAGGCCTTCGAAACTCATGGATGCATGTCCCTGGGGATCAAAGTCAACGAGAAGGGTTTGTTTTTCAGCAAGGGCAAGGGCCGTCGAAAGATTGACGGCCGTTGTGGTTTTGCCTACACCTCCTTTCAGGCTCGCAACGCAGATTATTACACCCATAACCTCTTGAGTTCCTTTTGGTTGGGGATTGCCTTTCAAATATCCGAGGCTCCCCGGATGGCGTATTCACTGAATCTTTCCCCAGGATATCTCACAGCACCTCTTCCGGAAGGTCTTTCTTTTGTAACCTTGTGGTCTCTTGT
>JAFDEE010000042.1 GCA_019310525.1 Deltaproteobacteria bacterium
TGGCTTTTAAGGATAGGCGTCGAGTTTCAATAAGAGGAGATACGATTATCGGAGAAAAAGCAACCCGTGACGTATGGGTATGCGGTCCTGGGGCCTTTGTAGTGCTGAAGGCCCTGGCGTTCGATACGAGAGGAGAAAACAAGGATGCATATGACCTCTACTATGTGATCCGAAATTACGGAAGCGGCGTTGATGATATTTTCGGACATCTCAAGCCGCTCCTCGATGAACAGGAAACTCGAAGAACTCTTCAAATCTTGGACCGCGACTTTTCCGACCCCAATGGTGTTGGACCGAGGCGCGTTTCTGAATTTCTATATGCCGGCCCCAATGAAGAATTACAGGCTGATGTCGTAGGATTCGTTCGAGAGTTGCTTATCAGATGCGGAATTTCCTGATCACCCTCCTGCGCTCACCCAGATCAGGCCATCCACTGATTCCCCAATTCCACCACGGCCTCGTGGATCGTCCCTAGGGTTATGCAATCGTTCACAAAAAGGAAGGATTTGTTTTGGACCTGCCTGTGCTGTGCGCAGCACGGCAGACAGGTGTCCCGGGATTCCAGGAGTTGAGGCTTTGACTGGCCGAGACTGGCGAGCCTGCCATGATACACCTTGTTTGTTTTCGGTGCGAATGCAGGGACAAAAGGGATTACGGTGAATTTAGAAATAGTCTTGGCCAGGTCGTAGACGCAATATCGGAAAGGAGTTCTCTTGGCCGAAGGCGGGGCCGTGGTAATGTAGTCGTAATGGTTCCTGATAAATGGAATAAAAATGCTCTGGCTACGATCAAAGCTGGCGCTTAGTGCTTGCCAAAATGGTAGTCACGACTATCCATTATTATCTGGTTCTCACGGAAGACAGCCTAAGAGAGGCTATGAATAAATATGGCTTGACAAGCAGCTTGACGCTACCCGGGAAAGTGTTGACCAAATTTGAAAAATGAATACTTAATGAACGTCTACATTCACAAATAATAAGGCTTTTGACACTATTAAATGTTACTGGTCGGGACGAGAGGATTTGAACCTCCGACCCCCGCGTCCCGAACGCGGTGCTCTACCAGCCTGAGCCACGTCCCGACAGGAAAGGACTATACCTTATTGATCTTCGGCTAGCAAGCCAATTTTTTCTCCGAGCATTTCTACGAATCCATGCATCAAGCGGGCCGTGGCCCCCCAGATTATCTCCCCGTCGTAACGGTATACCGGGGTTTCGTAAATTTTGCCTCCCCAGGAGATCCGCTCCGTTTCCGGGCCCCTGGAACCGCCGGGGAGAAACACACTCAGGGGGACAAGGAGGATCCGTTCGACCTCAAGGGGGTTGATGGAGAAATCATAGGGATAGGGTACACGGCCGACGACGGGGTGGATCACAAAGTTCGAGGAAAGAGTGAGGATATCGTCCATGCGGCCCAGGATCGTGACGTCCCGGGGATGAATCCCCACTTCTTCGTAAGTCTCCCTTAGGGCGGTTTCCTTGAAAGAGCGGTCCCCGGGCTCGATTCCTCCTCCCGGAAAAGAGATCTGCCCCTTGTGCTCCTCCACCCTTTCGGTCCGCTTGGTCATGAGGACCTTGTATTCATTACCGTCCTTGAGAAGCGGGATCAGGACGGCCGCTTCGCGGTACCGGCCACCTTTTGGTTCGATCACCATGGGTTGCCGGCGTGCGAGAAGCCCCTGTATGATCCCGGGGAATTCGTCCTGTCTCATCCCGTTTCCCCGTGTCCCATGTGGTACTTAATCAGTAATTTTTTCCCCGGCATCCGGCGCCTGGCAGGAATTGTGTAGGTGATGGTTCGCGATACATTAAGGCGTGCTTCCGTAAGTGTCCAGGTAGGCCTTGAACCTTGCCCTTGTTGTTTCATCAAGGGGTGCGTATTTACCTTTCACCAGGATGGGGATCCGTTCCTCGTCAATGTACCGGACCAGCTCCCGGATACCCGCCACCGAGTGGACAGGGATTCCCGTCCTTTGAACGAATTCCAGGATGGCATTCGTTCCTTTGCGGTCAAGTACCACTTTGCCGGTCTCATCATAAACAGCGGTGGTCTGCTCCCGGTCCACGGCGATCCCGATGCCCACGACGGTGACCTCGATTCCAAGGGCATCGGCTTCCCTCGCCAGGGTCTCCAGGAGATCGTATTTCGTGCGCATGGAGGTTGCTACATCATCCACCACGAACACTCGGCAGCCGTCAAAAAGGCTTCGGTTGACTAAAAGACTTCCCTTTTTGCTCGCCTCCCCGTGGGCCTTCACTTCCTTGCGGTCATAATCGAAGAAAAGATCATGGCCGTGGCGCTCGTAAAGGGCAATGGCGGTTGCCAGGGCAAGGGCGCTCCCCTTATAGGAAGGTCCCAGGATGATGTCCACTTTTTCCGCGAGGCCTTGTTCCACCATCATGTCAGCGAAATAGGATCCCAGTTCCAGGCTCAATCGTCCGGTCCGAAACATGCCCATGTTGACGAAATAGGGGGTGGGACGTCCGTCCTTAAGCACCAGGCCGTCGTCGAAGAAAAGGGCACCCGTTTCTGCCAGTAACCTTGCCAGCTTTTTCTTATATTCCTCCATGGGGCGGATCATAACGGAATCAGTGCCCCGTATCAACCGCAAATTTCAGGAAAACCCGGGGGCAGCTGGGGTTTTCCGGTATATGAAGGGTCGCTCAGGTGTTCCAACGGGCTCTGGAGGTCACCTTGACAATCTCCAGGGGGAAAGGGTAATCTAAATATATCCTCTTCTTTTTTAACCCACCAGCCAAGGAGGTCATGCCATGCCCGAAGAAGAAGTCGGCCGGGTGGTCAAGTTCTTCGCCAGGCCCAGTGTCGCGGCGATCGAGGTGAAAAGCGGGAGTATTCGGCCGGGGGATACCCTCAGATATCGGGGGCATACCACGGATTTTACCGACGAGGTGGCCAGAATCGAGATCGATAACCAACCGGTTGAAGAAGCCCGGGAAGGGGACCTTGTAGGTATCAAGGTCAAGGAGCGTGTGAGGGAGAACGACAAGGTTTACAAGGTCGTGGACTGATCTTCCAGTTCCCGAAGGGCCTCCGGAATCAGCCTTCTGATGAATTCCTCTCTCTCGAAGGCGCTCATTTTGCTAAAGCCCTCGTAAGCGGGATGGTCCTTGCTGAGGATGGGGGTTTCGGCTTGCAGCCTCGGGGCGAGCCGTTCATATGAGAGAAGGAGTTCCACCAGGGAGAATTCTTCTCCTGGATACTCCGCCAGCCAGCCTTTCCTTTTCATATATTCATAACGCAGGCGATCCAGCAGAAAAAGGTAACGGTCCATGACCGCGATCTTCTTGCGGGGGTCCAGTTCACCGAACTCGAAACCCGAGCCCAGGTGTTCCAACGACATTATCAGGTCGAAGAGGTAGAAGGTCCCCTCATCTTTTCCCCGGGCGAGGACGGCGAGGGTGGGGTCGCTCAGGTGGGCAAACCGGGTTTCCCGTCCGAAGGCTTCCTTGAACCGGGTTTTCCAGTTGCGGTAACCTCGCTTGACGGCCAGTTCCAACCGGGCCGATGCTATTTCGACGACTTCGGTCATGTCCCCTGCCTTTTCCCTCCGGTCTGTTAAGGCTCCAGGTGAAATCCGCACCTTTCGCAAGTTTCAGACTTCAGTTGCTTGTATCCGCACTGAGGACAAAGCGTGAAGTGTTCGAGGGGTTCGATGACCGCATGGGCCCCTTTCGATTCGGGAATCTCCGAAGCGGCATCCTCCTCAAGGCTCACCCTGGCACCTGCCTTTCGTACGGCCTCGGTGTAACGTCTCGCTGTCCCGAGGTCCATGCCACCTTTAAGAATCACAGGGGCCCGGGTCAGGATTTTTTCAATCATGGGAGCGGAAACCCCCAGTTTCGACATCTTCTCCGAAAAGGTCTCCTTGCTTTCCCGGAGACCCCAGAAAATCACGCGATAGCTTTTCGACATGGATGTATATCGGTTCTTGTTCCGGTGGTCTGCTTAAAGCGGTGTCATACTACTTCACGGCGGGGTTCTCTCGGTCCGCCCTTTCCCCCTCCAGGCAGGCCTTTACGAACCCGTAAAACAGGGGGCTGGGTTTGTCCATCCTGGATTTCAGTTCGGGATGGGCCTGGGTCGCCACGAAGTACTTGTGATCGGGTAGTTCGATGAATTCCACGAGCCTTCCGTCTTTGGAGGAAGCGGAAAAGACCATCCCATGGTCCTGGAGGATTTCATGATAGGCCGGGTTGACCTCGTATCGGTGTCGGTGTCTCTCTGATATCTCTTTTGCCTGGTATAGGGCATGCACGAGGGTCCCCTCCACCACCACGGCCTCGTAAGCCCCCAGGCGCATGGTTCCTCCCTTCTCGCGGATTTCTCTTTGTTCGGGAAGGATATCGATCACGGGGTGGGGGGTGGAGGGATCCATCTCTGTTGAGTTTGCCCCCTCCAGTTTGCAAACGTTCCGGGCAAACTCGATTACGGCCATGTGTAGCCCCAGGCAGAGCCCAAGGAAGGGGATGTTTCTTTCCCGGGCCAGGCGGATCACCTCGATTTTGCCCTCGGTCCCCCTTGAACCGAACCCTCCCGGGACAACGATACCATCGACTTCGTCCAGAAAAGCTGCATCCCTCAAGTCCGTGGTTTCCACCCACTTCAGGTTGATCTTGCATCCCAGGTGGGCCGCGCAATGATTGAAGGATTCTATGATAGAGGCGTAGGAATCCTCGAGCCGGGTATACTTGCCGCACATGGCCACTGTGATCTCCCGTTTAGGATTCCTGAGGTTGTCGATCAGCTCTTTCCACTTTCTCAGGTCGGGGGGGCTGTAAATGTTGAGCTTCTTGTGGAGGATGCCGGCGAGCCCTTCTTGCTCAAAGATGATGGGGATTTCATAAACGTCTTCCACATCAAGCCCGGTAATGACGGCCTCCGGATCCACGTCACAGAAGTTCGAAATCTTGGCCTTGATCTCTTTGGTGAGGAACCGGGAGCATCGCCCGATGATCACATCCGGGAAAATGCCCCGTTGTTTCAATAGATTGACACTTTGCTGGGTGGGCTTTGATTTCTGTTCATTCACGCCGTAAGGGATGGGAACATAGGTCAGATGGACGTAAACGATATTCTCCCGGCCCACGTCCTCTTTCATCTGCCGCATGGCTTCCAGAAAGAGTTCGTTCTCGATATCTCCGACCGTGCCACCGATCTCCACGATCACCAGGTCGGCCTTTTCTTCCTTTGCGATGGAGAACACATGATTTTTGATTACATCTGTTACATGGGGAATATACTGTACGGTCTTTCCGAGGTAGTCTCCCCTCCTCTCCTTTTGCCTGACCATGTCGAATACCTTGCCCATGGTCAGGTTCCACTGGGACTTGCAGTTCACCCCAAGGAACCGCTCGTAATGCCCGAAATCCATATCCACCTCGCCCCCGTCGTCCAGGACGAACACTTCCCCGTGCTCGAAAGGGTTCATGGTGCCCGGATCCACGTTAAGATATCCGTCACATTTGATGGGGATGATCTTGAGTTTCGATGAGAGCAGGTGGCCGATGGAGGCGGCGGCAATGCCTTTTCCAAGACCGGAAAGGACTCCCCCGGTTACAATGATGTATTTGGTGGGCATGGTTTTTAATAAATCCTTGAAAAGGCCTGATTGGTACAAGAATCAAAGTCAAAAAAAAAGTATTCGGATTTCGACCGATAGTCAAGGTGAAAGATGCGGGGTGCACTTGGCCGATCCTGTTGAATTGTCAAAAATTGGATCATCTCCTTGATAATGCTTTTGATTCGTGACCCGGAGGACTGTCAGGAAAAAACACAACATGTGCGGTTATAAACTTCCTTATCCCCCATATATAGTTCTTTTTCCATTGACAAAGAGGTTGCTCACGGTTATAGTACATCAAAATGCTATACCGGACGCCGGGGAGGATGGGTCCATGGAGATGCTGCAACAAAAGATCCTTGTTGTGGATGATGAAAGACTCTTGACGACCTTGATGTCTGAATCCCTCCGTATGGAAGGGAATTTTTCGGTGGAACAGGCCTCGAACGGACAGGAAGGATTGGAAAAGTATAAATCTTTTCACCCGGATCTCGTCTTGATGGACATCGAAATGCCCGTCATGGACGGATATGAATCCTCCCGCGAGATCAAGTCCTTTGATCCTAAGGCCAAGATCCTCGTGCTCACCGGTAACCCTTCCGATCACCGGGCACGCAAAACCATCAGTGAGGGTATCGCCCTGACCCTCCTCGAAAAGCCGGTACGCTTGAAAGAGCTTAACCGGATCATTCGGGAAAAACTTTCCGACTGACACCCGCCCCATCTCATTAATCCTTTACCTTATTCCTGCGTGGAAGTATCTTTCCTTGAATCTTGCATAAACAATTTTGGACCTGTTAAAAAATATCCGTTTCATGCCCATTACGGGCTTGTTAAGGCTTTCCCTTGAAAGCGAGGATTTTTCTTCCATTCCATGACCGGGACAATAATTTGATCCCCGCCCGGCGGAGATTTGAGTTGATATGACTTCGGTAATCACTATTCTGGGACGCCCCAATGTAGGCAAATCAACCCTGTTCAACCGGCTTTCCAGGTCCAGGGATGCCTTGGTGGATGACATCCCGGGCATCACCCGAGACCGTCTCTACGCATCAGTTCACTGGGGGGATCGGACCTTTACTCTGATGGACACCGGGGGTTTTGACGAGGTGGGGGATGAACCCTTCATGGATCTGGTGAGAGAGCAAGTTCGGAAGGCTGTTGAGGAATCCGACATTATTATTTTCATGGTGGACGGCCGCCAGGGGATAATGCCCGGAGACGAAGAAATCGCCCACATGCTGCGCCGTTCAGGCAAGAAGGTTTTCTTGGCTGCCAACAAGATCGACGGCCCCGAGCACGAAGGGCTCACGGCGGATTTTTACCGGCTGGGTGTTGAAAAGGTTTTTCCCTTATCCGCCGCCCACGGGTACGGATTGAAAGCCCTGATGAACGAGGTCGTCAAGGAATTGCCAGAAGAGACCCCAGAAGAAAATGATGAGGCGGTTCGGGTGGCCGTCCTGGGAAGACCCAATGTGGGAAAATCTTCTCTCGTGAATCGTATCCTGGGCTCCGAAAGGGTGTTGGTAAGCGATATTCCGGGAACCACCCGGGATTCCGTGGATATCCGGTTTACCCGGAGGGGAAGGGATTACGTACTGATCGACACGGCTGGAATCCGCAGAAAGTCGAAAGTCAGGGAGAAGATCGACAAGTTTTCCATGATCAAGGCCGTCAAAAGCCTGGATCGCTGTCACCTGGCCGTGGTCCTGTTGGATGCATCGGAGGGCGTGGTGGAGCAGGATGCGCGGATATGCGGATATGCCCTGGATCGCGGTAGGGGACTGATCCTGGGACTGAACAAGTGGGATCTGGTCAAGCATGATCCGGATACCAGGAGACGTCTTTTAAGCGCCTTGGACAGGCAGCTCAAATTCGTATCCTTTGCCCCGAGGATCACGCTTTCGGCCCGCACGGGGGAGCATGTGGGTAAACTGTTTGAAAAGATCGATCACCTTTCCGATCAGTACGGGAAGCGGATCGGGACGGGAGAGGTCAACCGGGTATTGGAGAAGATTTTTCAGCTCAAGCCACCACCCCTTACGGGGAAAGGGAGACTGAAATTTTTTTACGCCACCCAGATCGATGTTCGCCCACCGACCTTCGTGCTCTTCGTCAATCGGCCCGAACTGATTCATTTCTCTTACGAACGCTTTCTCGCAAACCAGTTCAGGGAACGATTCGGATTAGATCAGACCCCCATCCGGATTTTTTTCAGGAAAAGATAGAAAAACTCCGCAGGCCGGTGTTCCTTTTTCTGCGGTTGGTTCTTCGGCTTTATTAATGCGACGACCTGCAATAATCACGGCAGCCTCTGTATGCTTTAGAAGCATCCGGGAAACAACCTGGCCCGTACCCCCATAACCACCCAGAACTATTATGCTTTTGTCCTTTAACTAAACTCTCCTGTCAATCCGTGGCGGTTTTATTGAGTGTGAGTTCAACGGGGCCCATATCGGGCTTTTCCACCTCAAAACAGCACCCTTGATCGGCTTTGAAAGATTCTTCCAGGGGCATTTCCCGGGGAGCTGGAAGTGTAAGGTTCATCCTTCGCCCTTTAATCTTATTTTGCCTTACTTAAACTGCCCTTGCTATGTTGTTTTTTGCAACCTGTTTATCATTGTGTTTGCTGAGTAGGGATGAAGTGTTTTTCTTTGACAAACAAGAATTGGAAATGTAATCTTTTAAAAGAATTATTTTCCTTTAATAGCAGTTTTTGTCTTTCTGGGTTATTTCAATGAATCATGAGGGAGGAGGGAAAACACAAATGCCCGATCCAGATGCGCGGTTACAACAGATGCTCACCAAATTAAGGGAGCGGAAGTTTCGTATTACCCCTCAGCGTTTGGCCGTCGTAAAGATCCTCGCCCAAAGCAGGGAACACCCTACCGTGGAGAATGTCTATGAACAGGTTAAGAAAGATTTCCCCACCACAAGTCTGGCGACAATTTACAAGACCGTATCACTGTTAAAAGAACTGGGAGAGATTCTTGAACTCGGATTCCCCGAAGGCAGTAACCGTTATGATGGCAACAAGCCGTATCCCCACCCCCATATTATTTGCATAAGGTGTAAAAAGATTATTGATCCTGATTTGATGGAACTCCAGCCCTTGACCGAGGAGGTAACCCGGAAGACCGGATATAAGATTATTGATCACCGGCTGGATTTTTTCGGCATTTGCCCGGATTGCCGGCAAAAGGGATGATCAACTATTTTTTGCTTGTTAAGGAAAACGATTATTAAAAAAGATCAGGTGGCATATAAACCAATGTTTCCGGTCCGAAAACGGCCGTTTGGGCCGAGTTGTTGAAAAATGTATCTAGCGCAGTGGTATTAAGAGACCCTGTTAGATGAACACTGCCTGAAGGAAAGGCGAAGGAGGAAAAAATGAAAAAAAACAAAAAGCGTTTGACAAGGGCATTCGGAGCACCCGTGGGAGATGATCAGAACAGTCTTACTGCCGGCCCACGCGGCCCGGTGCTGATGGAGGACGTGCATCTGCTGGAGAAGCTGGCCCACTTTGAACGGGAGCGCATCCCGGAGCGGGTGGTCCATGCAAAAGGGGCCGGGGCGTGGGGCTATTTTGAGGTCACGGCGGATGTAACGAGGTACACAAAGGCCAAATTTCTCTCTGAGGTGGGCAAACGTACTGAGGTCTTTGCGCGATTTTCTACCGTAGGAGGTGAAAGGGGGTCAGCAGATGCAGCAAGGGATCCTAGAGGTTTTGCGGTCAAATTCTATACCGAGGAGGGTAACTATGATTTTGTCGGAAACAACACACCCGTGTTTTTCATTCGGGACCCGCTGAAATTCCCTGATTTCATCCATACCCAGAAGCGGCATCCAGCCACCAACCTGCCGGACCCAAACATGTTTTGGGATTTTCTTTCCCTTACTCCAGAATCCATTCATCAGGTCACCATTCTTTTTTCAGACCGTGGTACCCCTGCCGGTTACCGCCATATGAACGGTTACAGCAGCCATACCTACAAGTGGTACAATGAAAAGGGAGAATATTTTTGGGTCAAATACCATTTCAAGACGGATCAGGGGATAAAGAATCTCACCCGGGAAGAAGCGGTGAGCTTATGTGGTGAGGACCCCAACCACGCAACCCGCGATTTGTATGAGACCATAGACCAGGGTGATTATCCTTCTTGGACATTGGAGGTGCAGATCCTTACCCCTGAGCAGGCGGAAGATTTTCCATGGGATATCTTTGATGTTACCAAGGTATGGCCACACGGGGAGGTCCCTCCCATTACAGTTGGGAAACTTGTGTTGAATCGAAATCCCGTAAATTATTTTGCCGAGGTGGAGCAAGCCGCCTTTTCCCCGGGCAATGTGGTCCCCGGTATTGCTGTCTCGCCGGACAAGATGCTCCAGGCCAGGGTCTTTTCTTATCATGATGCCCACATTCACCGCCTTGGGCCCAACTATCATCTTATTGCAGTCAATAGGCCGAAAAACGCTCCGGAAGCCAATTATCAACGCGATGGGTTCATGCGGGTGGATGATAATGGAGGAGGGGGACCTAATTATTGGCCAAATAGTTTTGGAGGTCCGGCACCTGCAAGGGAGGCCCTGGAACCGCCCTTTGAAGTGAGTGGGCAAGCGGCGCGATATGCTTATGTCCACCCCAATGACGATTTTGTGCAGGCAGGAAATCTTTACAGGCACGTAATGACTGATGAGGCCCGGGAACATTTGATAGGAAACATCGTTGCCCACCTGGTAAAGGCCCCAAAAAGGATTCAGCTTCGTCAGACAGCCTTGTTTTTCAAGGCCGACCCTGATTATGGGAGCCGAGTAGCTGAAGGCCTAAGACTTGATAAGAACGGGGTCGAACGCCTGGCCGATATGTCGGGTGAGGAAAGGGCAGCCGCCACGGCTGTTCCAGAACCATAGGGCAAGAGCAAAGCGCCAGGTGGAGGCATTGCATTCTTTGCTGATTTTGCTCAACCGAAAATGAATAGAGACTGAAGTCAGCAGTTTGCTTTTGGCACTGTCTACTTTTTTGGCAAAATCCAGTCATTTATTAGCGGACGGATCAACGTTATGCTTCTAGTAAACGTCGCTGCAAAAGGGACTGCATGTCGCGACGACCATCTACGATCAGCATAACATAGACGCTGTTATCCATGATTCGGTAAATGATACGGTAGGGTTTGAAAAAGATCTCCCGATATTCTCGCATCCCTAACTTCAGCAGTTCTTTTGGGTAGGCACCCCGCTCGGGGAATTCGGATAATGCAGAGAAGGTTTTCTCAATCTGCTTTAAGACATGGTTGGCTTTCCGAGGTGACTCATTTGCAGTGATGTAATCATAAAGCTCGGTGAGATCCCGTGATGCGTCGTTGGTCAGTAAAACCGCAAACGGCATCACCGATTCTCCCGACGTTCGCGAAGGCGCTTTATCACATCATCGGCGGGTAAAACCTTACCTTCCTCAATTTGACGCATTCCGAGTGACAGAATTTTCAGGAGGGCAAGGGTTTGCTGGTTTTGTTCGTAACTTTCAATGTCTTGTATGACCACTTTGGCTTCGCCATTCTGGGTAATGATCAGTGGCTCCTGATGTTTGGAAAGGTTTCTAACGATTTCAGCAGCATGGGCCTTGAGGTAGCTGATGGGCCTAATCTGATTTGATAGTTTCATGAGTATACTCCCTTTTTAAAGTGACTTAATATAGTCCATAAACAGGTCATGTGTCAAGTTTGAAAGTGCCGCTGTCTGTGATGCTGAAGAAGAATTCACCGGCAGCGAGGGTTGGCAGATACATGGTGTCGGGTAACGTGAAAGGGTCAACCGTGACGGCCCCACCCAGCTTGTCTGATCAGGTCTGACTCCCGTTTGAGATTTGTAGGACGCGAAGGGGCTGATTTTTGGGGTCAACGAGTCTATCCAATGTTTTTGCGGTAAAGATTTTCCCTATTGTGGGAAGGATCATTCTTTTATGTCACGTGCTAGTGGAACTAGGTCGTGGACTTTAAGGATGGGGTGGTACATGTCAGGCTTTTTAGAGGAGGGTCTATGAAGCCGAATATTCGTCTCAAATTCCTATTCCCCGCCTTGGCGATCATCATCATCGCCATTGGGACTCTCTCTACGCTGGTTTTTCTGAAATCCCAGGATGTGTTTAAGAAAAGCGGCACGGACCAGGTCGTCCTTATGGCGGAACTGGCACGAAAGAACATCGATCTGTGGATTGAAGAGATCAAGATGACCTTAAACAGTTGGAATGAGCAACAGGTCTATAAGATTTCCACTCAAGAGACTTATATGGGCCAGGCCGCGAGGCGGACCGTCAACTCGGAGTTGAGAAAAATAAAAGAGAAATATGAATATTTCGAATTGATCAATCTCGCCAATGCAAAAGGCGATGTCATCGCCTCCTCGGATCCGGACTGGATCGAGCGGTCGAACGTGAGGGAAAAAGATTATTTTATCCGGGCTATGGAGGGCGAATTTTTTGTCTCGCCGTTCGGAGAAAGCACGCTTACGACCAATCCCGTGTTCATGATCGCATCACCTGTTGTGGAAAGGGACCGGGTGGCAGGGGTCTTGTTCGGGGCTATTGATTTGAGGGCATTTACGAAGAAGTTCATGGAGCCCATGAGGATGGGTAAGACCGGCTATGCTTTTTTTTTCGGGAAAAAAGGTGATGTTTTTTTCCTGCCGGAAAACGCCGAGCCGTTTATGGAGATCATTGAATCATTTGGAAAAGAAATGATGGAGAAACAAAACGGCCTTATCATGTCCTCTATGGGAAATGAAAAAAGGATCATCGTTTACAGAAAAAGTACAAACACAGGATGGATTATCGGATTCCATATAAATACGGATGAACTTTTTTCGCCGGTGTGGCGGATCGGAAAAATCAATCTTGTTCTTTCGATCATGATCGTTTTGTTGACAAGTCTTTTGCTCTTTGCCGTCACCAAGTTTGGAATAATCGGCGACATCAACGCCCTGATCCATGCAAGGGAGGCGGCCGAATCAGCAACCCGGGCGAAAAACGATTTCCTGGCCGCCATGAGTCATGAGATACGCACGCCCATGAACGCGATCATCGGTATGACGGATCTGATCCTTGAAACTGACCTGACCCCAGAGCAGAGAGAATACCTCGAGGTCTCCAGGAAGTCGGCTAAACATCTCTTGGGCCTTATCAACAGCATCTTGGATTTTTCCAAGATCGAAGCCGACAGGCTCGACCTTGAAGACCTCCCCTTCGACCTCAATAAACTCCTGAACGATACCCTTTCCATCCTGGCATACCAGGTGGAACGCAAAGGTCTGAACTTGTGCTGCCATGTTGATGAAGACGTCCCGGCAAACCTTAAGGGGGATCCTCACAGGCTTCGTCAGGTAATCGTCAATCTTGTTGGAAATGCCGTCAAGTTTACAGAAAAGGGCGGCATACAAGTCACAGTCAAAAAGGCGTCCGGCGGGATGGAGGACGGCGGTGAAAAAAAGCGGGTTGTCCTTTCATTTGCTGTCCGGGACACGGGAATCGGTATTCCTGAGGAGAAGCTGGAGACCATTTTCGAGGGTTTCACCCAACTCGACAGCAGTTTCACCAGGAAATATGGGGGCACAGGATTGGGCCTGGCTATCAGCCGGCGCCTGGTACAACTCATGGGAGGTGAGATCCGCTGCGAAAGCGAGGTGGGAAAGGGAAGCCGATTTATCTTTGAAGTGCCTTTCGGCCTGGTCGACAAGGGTGCGATGAAGGCTGCTTTATCGGATAGCGGCGAAGGGGAGACCATTCTTCGAGACGGGGATGAGGGGACGTCCTGCAGGATCCTGATAGCCGATGATTTCGAAGTCAATCAAAAGGTTCTGGTCCCCATCCTGGAGAAATACGGACATCGGGTGCGGGTCGTCTCCAATGGTGCAGAGGCCGTGGTCGAGGTCAAAAAGGGGCTCTACGATTTGGTATTGATGGATATCCAAATGCCCGTCATGGACGGGCTTGAGGCCACGCGCCGCATAAGGAGTCTGGAGGATCCGGAGCTTTCCTCCATCCCGATCGTGGCGCTCACCGCCCATGCGGTGAAAGGGTCCAGAGAGAAATTTCTCGAAGTGGGAATGAATGATTTTGTCACAAAACCCATTGAAGCGAAGACCTTGGTCCGTCTCATACGCAAATATGCCGATGGCGGTGGCTTGAAGGCAAAGTCCCTGCCGAAATTTAAGGAAAGTTATGGAGGCCTTTTGGACATCGAATACGCACTGGAACTAGTTGAGGGTGATAAAAGGATCTTTCTGGCGGGATGCCGGGCGATCCATGAGAAGCTGCCGGCCAAGCTTGAAAGCCTTCAAGCGCATGTCCAACAAGCGAGGTTCGGGGAGATCGAACGCCTGGCGCACGGCATCAAGTCCGCTATGAAAGGATTGGGGGCCCGGAGAGCGGCGGAGGCCGCTTTTAGAATGGAAAAGGCCGCGGGCAAGAACCGCTTGGAGGACGTGGAGGAGTTCCTCCCGCCTCTGATGGAAAACGTCCATGCCGTGCTTGGGGCGCTGGAGGAAATTCTTCGCTCTCAAGATGTTTGAGAGAAACCCTTAACAGGTTTTTGAAAATCTTCTTCGCTCGCTACGTCTTTCAACACCCCGTTAAGCGTAAGGCCATGCTCAGGCCTTGAACCTTTTCCCATGTTTTTTCAGCAGATGATAAAGACCCGAACGGGACATTCCGGAAAGCCTGACGGCCCGTTCCCTGTCCCCCCCGGATGCTTCAATGAGATCATCGAGGTATTTGGATTCACTTATATTTCGGTATTCTTTGAAAGAGGGGAATGCCTTCTTGTCGACGGCTGCAAGCTTTCCCGCCATACTGGCCTTGAGATTGTGAACGCGGATCTCCATGGGCAGGTGGTGGGGCTGGAGTACGGACGATTCCATGCCGTTCGCGATGGATACCCTTAGGACGTTGATCAGCTCTCTGACGTTTCCCGTCCAACGCCATCCTTTCAGCGATTCAATAAAATCCTTGGACACGCCGATCGTGTCTATCCCCAATTCGTCACAGATTTTTACGATATAATTGTTGGCGAGCAGGCGTATGTCCCCGGGCCGTTCCCGCAGAGGAGGAAGCTCTATGTGAAACGCCATGAGCCTGAAATATAGGTCTTTTCGAAAAGAACCCTCTTCCACCATTTTTTCAATGTTCTTGTTTGTAGCTGAGATGACGCGGAAATCGCATTTCTCTTCTCTTTTGGCGCCGAGCGGTCTAAACGTTCTGTTTTGAAGGACTCTGAGCATGGCCTTTTGACCGGCAAGGGGTAGGTCTCCCACCTCGTCGAGAAAGAGCACCCCGCCGTCCGCCTGCTTGATGAGGCCGTCCCTGTTTTGGTCCGCCCCCGTGAACGTCCCTTTCATGTGTCCGAAAAGGAGGGTCTCGATAAGATTCTCGGGGAGGTTGGTGCAATCGACGGTTACAAAAGGAGCGGCTGCCCTTCGGCTGTTTACATGAATGGCCCTTGCCATGAGTTCTTTTCCCGTGCCAGTCTCCCCTGTGATCAGGACGCTTCCATCGCTTGCGGCCGCCCGTGAAACAAGTTCCAGACACTTTTGGATCTTGGGGTCCTTCCCAATGATAAAATCCCTTTTGAGTAGGTGCCTCCTAAGGAATTGCGATTTCTCTTCACGATACCTCAGTGCGCGTCCTACAAGGCGTTTGAGCTCGCTTGCAGAAGGGGGCTTTATGAGGTAATCCAACGCTCCGTTCTTGAGGGCCGTTTCAATTCCGGACTCCTCCCCGCGGCCGGTGATGATGATGACCTCAGGAGAAGAAGGGACGTTTTTGAAATCGCCGATACGCTCCAACCCGCTTCCATCCGGGAGAATGACGTCCAAGAAGATTATGTCGAAGGCCTCTTCATATGCGCGCCTGTGGCCTTCGGCGATGCTCTCGGCAACGGTGTTGGAGTGCCCCATTTCCTCAATCAAGAGGGTGAATGTTTCACAAAAGATGTCGTCGTCATCCACTGTCAGGATATGGGCCATGTTTTTACTCCTTTAAGATGTGCCGCACCCGTCAGTCTGTCCCGTAAGGTCTCGTATGGAGAAAAAAAGATCTGAAGGGCGAATCTAACAGATCGTCCCCGTGTTGTCCATTTTTTTGGACGCACCCTCCCATAGAATCGGCCAAGGTAAATCGCAATAATTGCGTGAAATTAAAAAGATTATCTGTCTGAATTGACCTGGGGGCTGTCTAAAATTTTGGATTTTTTTGTCCTCATGTGTTTTTTGGGAATAGAGGATTTTGTTAACCTGTTGATTTGTCGGTGAAATTATTTGTGGCATGTATCTTGGATGCTCGACATGGTGTTTGCCGTACCAGAGGCAGGAGGCCTTTGCGGGCCGATGCTCCGAGAAGCGTTTTTGGTGTGAGTCCTCGGTGGAGGCCTTTTGGGAGAAAGGACGCACTGAGACCAAAGCAGGGGTCATACCCGTCACCGGGTGATGAAAGGCATGAGGAATTCATAAGACAAAAAGGAGTGAACAATGAAAAAGATCTGGTTATGCCTGGTAGTCGGTTGTTTTCTTCTAACCCTTGGCGCGGGACCTGCCGGCGCAAAGATGACCATCAAGTACGGTCATGTAGCGCCCCCCTTTCACGGCCAGAGCAAAGGTATCGAGGCCTTTGCGAAATACGTGAATGAAAAGACGAACGGCGAAATCGTTGTCCGGACTTTTCCGATGGGCCAGCTGGGATCCGAACGTTCCATGGCCGAGCAGGTTCAGACCGGGGTGATCGCAATGGCTGCGATCACGACCGCCGTCATGCAAAACTATGTGCCCCAGGCGGCTGTTCTTGATCTCCCGTTCATCTGGCCCAGCCGCGAGGTCTGTTATGCGGTGTTGGACGATCCGGAGTGGCAGAAGAAATTATTCAGCTATTTGCCATCCAAGGGATTCATTGGGATCGGTTGGACGGAAAACGAGTTCCGGGACATAAATAACACCAAGCACCCCATCAGAACCCCCAAGGATCTTGAGGGGTTGAAAATCAGGGTCATGAACAGCCCCGTCTATATCGAAACATTCAAGCAGCTCGGGGCCTCTCCCGTCGGGATCCCGTTCCCCGAACTCTATAATGCGCTCCAGCAGGGAGTCATTGACGCCCAGGACAATCCGCTCTACACATCTATCCTTATTAAGGTTACCGAGGTCGCCAAGTACGTGACCAAGACGGAGCATACGGTGACCGAATGCATCCAGATAGTGAATCCGGATTTTTGGGAGAAATTGACTCCAGCCCAACAGCAAATTTTTCGTGATGCCGCAAAAATAGCCATAAAGGTCAACAGGGAAAGCAATGCGAAAGCTTTCAAGAAACTTCCCAAACTGGGTATTTCCATTGAGGAATATTGTGAAAAGAACAATGTGCAGGTTGTGCGCCTCACCGATGAGGAAAGGGCTGCGTTCAAAAAGGCCGTTCAGCCGGTCCTGGCCCGTTACCGAAAGATCGTGGGGGAAGACCTCTTTGACTTCCTGATGAACAAGATCAGCGAACACGAAAAGGCTTTGAAGAAATAGGAGGGTTCAACGCCCTTTCCGCCGGGCGAAATATGCGATGAAACCATTGATACGGATATTGACGCGACTAGAAGAAGTAGTGCTTTCTTTGACCCTTCTAAGCCTTGCTTTCCTGGCTTTTGCAGAGGTGGTGTCAAGGTACCTTTTCAGCCATAGTTTCACTTGGTTCGAGGAACTGTCGCGTTACGGCGGAGTCTTCATGACCTTTCTGGGGGCGAGCCTTGGGGTGAAATACGGGACCCATTTCTCCATGGACCTTTTCATCTCCAAGGCAAGTCCCAGGCTCGCCCATGCCATCAACCTCTTGACCGCGCTGACCGCTTCGGCACTTTTTTTCGTCATCTCATATCTTGGAGTCGGCCATGTTTTGAAGCTCAAAAAGTTCGGGGTGGCCAGCGCGGCCATGCAGATGCCCATGTACATCGCCTATGCGCCCATCGCCATTTTTTCGTTCACCCTCGCCTTAAGGCTTTTGGCCAGGTCCGTTCAGCACGCCCTTGGGCTTGCCGGAAGGGATTCGGGCCTGGTCTCTAATGCTGAAGCCGCCCCAAATAAGAAAGACGGTAAATGATCCTCGCAATAGCCATTACCTTCACCCTTCTCCTTTTTTTAGGCATGCCGATCAGCATGCTCCTTATCGCCTCGACCTGCGGGGCTCTGCTTTTTTTTACCGATACCCCTCTAATAGTACTTGTTCAACAGCTCTTCAACGCCCTGGACAAGTACGTGCTCATGGCCATTCCTTTTTTTATCTTCGCTGGGGGAATAATGAGCGAGGGGGCGATCGCGAGAAGGCTCATAGCCGTCATGGAGTTGCTTGTAGGGCATATTCGGGGTGGAGCTGCGATGGCTGTAGTGGTGGCGTGTGTTTTTTTTGCGGCTCTCAGCGGGTCCTCCCCCGCGACTGTCGTCGCTATCGGCTCCATTATGTTTCCTGCGCTTGTAAAAGCTGGCTACAGTGAAGATTTTACCCAAGGACTGATTACTTCCGCAGGTTCGCTGGGCATCGTCATTCCTCCTTCCATCCCGATGATCCTTTACTGCCTCGTCATGGATGTAAGCGTGGTGGAACTCTTTATGGCCGGAATTCTCCCCGGGCTCCTGATAGGCGGGGTGTTTTTGGGCTACACATATTTCAAGGCGCGCAAACACAATTGGCGCTCCAGGAAAGTCTACGCCAAAGGGGAAAAGATAAGGATTCTGCGGGAGGGCATTTGGGGTCTCATGTTGCCGATCATCGTCCTTGGCGGTATATACGGCGGTGTGTTCACCCCCACGGAAGCCGCTGCAGTCAGCGTGGTCTACGCACTGTTCATAGAATTAGTTATACACAAAGACCTCACCATAAAAAAACTTTTTGAAGTCTGTAGAAGCGCGGCCATTTTGAGCGCTTCCCTGATGTTTATTCTCGCCTGCGCCATGACCTTTGTATGGCTTCTGACGGCCGAGCAGATCCCCGTAAAGGTTGCAGACTCCCTCATCGGGATGGTGGACAATTGGTGGACTTTTCTCCTCATGGTCTCCGCCTTGTTCTTGCTCTTGGGAACCGTCATGGACGACGTTTCCGCCATGATCATCCTTTCACCGCTTTTCATGGAGACCCTGCGCAGGTACAATATCGACCTTGTCCATTATGGGATCGTGATGGTCCTTGTGATCGAATTCGGGTTCCTGACACCCCCCTTCGGGTTGAACCTTTTCGTTACGATGGGCCTTACAGGGAAATCTTTGACATCCGTGGCCCGTTCCACGTTCCCGTTCCTGGTGCTCCTTCTCGCAGCCGTCCTCTTGATCGCACTGGTCCCTTCCATATCCCTCATTCTTCCAAAGCTCTTTTTGAGGCAGTAATGAACCCAGGCCCTCATGGTTATATTTTTCTGACCTCCACCAACGGTGAAGCCCGTTTTGAATTCCTGTGAATTCATGTCCTTAGGTCCCGCGGCTGAACCTTGGTAGTCCCAGGGCCTTTCTCGAGTATAGGTCCATGTAAAGCCTCTTGAATCTTCCTCACAAGTTGTATTAAACATAGATTTTCAGACTCGGCCGATTTTCTCTTTAAATGTACGGTGCCGGGAGGCGCGACGCGATTCAGTATTATTCTGATCGTGCGGTCAAGCCAAAGCGTTGCGGCGGGTGAATAACCCTTCTACAACCTCTACAAGGAGGTTCCTCTCCCGTGAAGTTCATAATCCCTGCCATCTTTGGGATTTGTATTATTCTGTCTTTCCATAACAAGGCGTGTGCCGGGGGGCGCGTACTGCTCGTCCATAGTTACTACGCGGACTATACCTGGACGGATGATATCACGGGAGGTGTCAAAAGCGGCCTTGCAGGTTCCGGAGCACAGCTCGAGATCTTTTACATGAATACCAAAAGACGACCGAGGGAAGAATGCAAAATTCAGGCGGGTAAGGAAGCCATGGAAAGGGTGAGGGTCTTCAGGCCCCACGTGGTCATTGCCGCCGATGACAATGCCCAGGCGTACTTTTCAAGATACTATGTAGGGAAAGAACGCCCCCAAATCGTCTTTTGCGGCGTCAACGGTGACCCGGCCGATTACGGCTTTCCCGCGGCCAACGTGACCGGAATCGTTGAAAGGCCCCATTTTGTCCAGACATTTGACATGCTTAAAATCATTGTCCCGGATGTGCGGAAGGTGGCCGTCATAACGGACAACAGCACAACGTCGAATAGACTGATATCGCAAATGCGATCTGTGAACCTCCCGGTCGAAGTGGTCGTTGTGGATCAGCCTGATACCTTCACTCAGTGGAAGAAGCGGATAAAATCCTACCAAAAGAACGTAGATGCGGTTTGCGTCATTTTGTACCATACTCTTACCGATGGGGACGGCGACGAAGAAACGGTATCTCCTTTGGACGTAATGGAATGGACCGTTGCAAACAATCGAAAACCACTCTTTTCGGTCGCCCCTTTTGCAATCGAGCAAGGGGCGCTTTTCGGAGTGGTGAACTCTGGTTACGAGCAAGGTCTGGAAGCCGCAAAGATCGCCCTTGAGATATTGAAAGGCAGAAAGGCAGGGGAATTTCCTATCGTCGAACCTAAAAAAGGAGCCGTTTACATAAACGTGCGCACCGCCCAGAAAATGGGCTTTGAGATCCCGTTTCCCATAATGCAGGCAACGGATAGAATTTTCGAATGAGTCCCCCAGCCTGTAAATGTGGGGAAGTAGGGCGAGAGGGGAAGCTTTGCGAGAGAAGAGACCTTTAACCCCCTTTCGTAAAACCGTGCCCTCGCTTCACATTGAGCTCCACCCCTTTTGTAATGAAGGTTCAAAATTTGTCATGCATAATCTGGGTTAAACTGTAACCCATTAAGTATAAGGTTTCAAAGTTTTTTGAGGGAGTTGGAGGATAATGGAGCATTATTGATTTTGATATGTGATAATCTGCCGGAACGGCCTGTCTGGCTGTTGAAACCCTCCCGGGTCGGCTACGTTTTTCAACAACCTCATGGAGCAAGGCTAGAAATATCTCTGGTTTTTGAAGATTATTTCCACCCGGCGGTTTTTGGCCCTTCCCTCGGGGGTATCGTTGCTTGCCACCGGGTGGGAAGCCCCGTACCCCCCTAAGGCGATATAAACCGGGGAGGCCTTTTCCACCTTAACGAGGTACTCCATGAGATTGTAAGCCCGGGCGAGGGAGAGTTCCTGGTTGGAAGGAAATTGTGCGGTATGGATAGGGATATTGTCCGTGTGGCCGTCGATGTAAACCTGGTAGGTGGCGGACTTGATGAACTTGGCCACCCGGGCGAGGACAGGCTTCATGTCTTCGTTGATCTCTGCGCTCCCTGGTTTGAAAAGGAGTTCCTGGCCGAAGACCAACTTGAACCCGTGGTCGAGTTCCCTCACCTGGAGAGCACTCCCCACTTCCTTCAAGATCCTCTGGTCCTCGGCGGAAATGAATTCCTCGTTGGGATCGTTGGCCTTCCGCATGACCAGGGCATCCTTTAATTTTTCGTATAGGCTCTGGATCAGGGCCTCCTTGGTTCTGTAAATTTCCCCGAATTCCTTGAAGTACAGGATGCCGCTGCTGCTGGTGAAGTTGTGGAAGATGCTCTTCAGCGTCATGTCGTCCATGGTGGACATGGAGAGGAGGAGGACGAAGAAGGTCAGCAGCAGGGTGGAGAGATCTGAGAAGGTAACCATCCAACCCGGGGTGCCGCCTCCGGCCTCATCATCTTTGTCTTTCCTCTTTTCAGTTCCCATCTTACCTCCCCGGTATCCTGAAGAGGAATCCCTTGAAATCCAGCAGGGAATCACTTTTCGGTTTCCTGAGCCGATAGGGAACGGATTCCCGGTAATCCAGAATGATTTCTACCTGCCGTCCCGCCTCGTTTTCCTTTTTAGGGTTCCCCTTTCTGACGGCGTTGGTTCCGAATCCGTGGGCCACCATCCGGCCGGGTGAAATCCCGGATTTTTCCCGGAAAAAGTGGTAGACTGCAATGGCCCTCTTTGCCGAGAGCATCACGGATGCCTTGAAAGGATCGCGGTCGAAGGCGGTTTCGGAGGTTGCGCTGTACCCCCTCAATTCGATCCTGTGGGTTCCCTCCTTGAGAATCTCTCCAAGCTCAACCAGGAAGGGATGAAGGTCCGGCCGGATTTCGCTTGATCCCTGATCGAAAAGCAACTGGTTGTTCAGACTGAGAATGATTCGTTCTCCCTCACGTGTCACGATCACATCCGGGTCCAGGGCGTTCTTGAGGATCAGGTTCCGCATCTTGTCAAAGTCTATGACCTCTTTTTTCATGGGAGGGGAGCCGATGGTAATATTTATCCCTTTTGGGGCGCCGATGATGGAATGTCCCCCGGGTTTGAACCCAAATGCGCCGGTAAGGGAATTCAGGGCCACGAGCCGTTTCTCTTCGGTGACCACCGACATGGAGAGGAGGAGGACGAAAAAGGTCAAAAGGAGGATCATGAGATCCGTATAGGTGGTCATCCATGCATTGGTGTCCATGCTGGATTCCTTTTTTTTCTTCTTCGGCATCCCGGTGAATTCCTCTTCCTTTCAACACCCTGAAGGATACGGATGAAATATTTTCCTAAATTGAGCGACTCCCGCCCCTGGTCATTGCGACAAAGGTCCCACGTCCGGAGCGGAAAGGTGCTTCAGAGCCGTCAAGATTGTATCAGGAGGTGTGTCAAAAACACCTTTCCCTGGCCCCCCAATGGCCTGAGGACACGCCAGGGACAGAGCTTCCGGCCCTGGGAGCGATCTTTCTTTCAAGTCCACGGCATTCCGTGGTTTATTACCAAGCAAATCGCATGCCAACGTGAGAGCCTTTGGAACGGGAATGGGGGTCGGCGAAACAGGCTTGAAAAGGAATGAATCCGGGGCCATACTGTCTTAAAGGGGGTGTTTTTTGCGGAAAGGAGGAAAGATCGATGAAGATCCGGATTCGAATCGGGCAACTATCCATGGAGGCCGAGCTGAACGATTCCGCGACGGCCCGCATGATTGAAGAGGCTCTCCCCGTAAAGACCTCTTTCAATACCTGGGGAGAAGAGATCTACTTCGCTGTTCCTGTTGAGAGCGAACTGGATGAAACCGCGAGGGAGGAGGTTGAAGTGGGGGACCTGGGATACTGGCCCAGCGGCCGGGCCTTTTGCATTTTTTTTGGCAGGACCCCCATCAGCACGGAAGGAAAGATCCTCCCCGCGAGCGCGGTCAACATCATCGGCAAGGTCCTTGGAGATGCCACCCGATTCAAGGAGGTCATGGATGAGGGAGAAGTGATACTTGAGCGGGCCGAGTAAGGGTATCGGCCGTGGCCCTGGATCCCCGGGAAATAGCCTGGGAGTGGATGTCACCTTTCATCTTGAGGATGAGATGCCCAGAAGACGGGCGGCGTTCAAACCCGCAATCTGTTCCCGGCATTGTTCAGAAATCCCCGCCTCGTCCATCTCTTTGAGGTACCTCTCGGGGGTTAACAGGGGATAGTCGGAGCCCAGGAGAAACCTTTCCGGGCCCAGGATCTCGCAGGCCAGCCTGTAGATGTCCGGTGAGTATAGATAGGGCGAGGCGGCCGTATCGAACCAGGTGTTTTTGAAAACTTCTCTAACTTCCTTTTTCATGATGCCGTAAAAGAAAATCCCTCCTCCCCAATGGGCCAGGACCACCTTGTTGTCCGGAAAGGCCTTGAGAAGGGTATAGAGGGAACTCAGCGTTATTGGGGCCTTTCCGGGGTAAACATGTCCCACGGGCTCATTGGTGTGAATCAGGATCGGCCTGTCGTATCGTAAGGCGACGTTCATGACATCCCGGAAGGCCGCGGGGGGGAGGTCGGAATCGTAAAGGGCCAATTCTCCGATGCCGGAAAGCCCGGATTGAAGGCATCGTTCCGCCTCCCGGGGGCCTTTGGGCGACAGGGGGGAGAAGCAGCAGAAACCAACGAACCGCTCGGGATACCGCTGGATGGATTCCAGGATGTAGTCGTTGTGCCTGCGGAAATGGTCCTCTTTCTCCCAGGGAAACCCGAAGATCACGGCCTTGTGGATTCCCTTCTCGTCCATGAAATCGATAATCATTACAAGTGCCTTTTGAGGGATTCTTCGAGAGATCCGGGGCGGAAACCCACGTGCTTGTCCACGATGAACCCTTCCCGGTTGATTACGAACATGGTCGGTATGGCCGTTTCGGCCTTTCCGAAAAAGTCCAGGACCACCTTTTGATTCCCTCTCAGGATGTTGTAATTGATGCCGAAGGCCTCCCCGAAGGCCTGGAGGCTCTTGCTGCTGATCATCTGGGGATCATCGAGGGAGATACCCAGGACAACGAGACCCTTTTCCCGGTACTTTTTCTGCAACTGAACCAGTTCGGGGATGGACTGGCGGCAGGGAGGGCACCAGGTGGCCCAGAAGTCCACCAGGACCACCTTTCCTCGGAAATCGGACAGGGACACCAGCTCACCAGAGAGGTCCTCCAGGGAGAAATCCGGGGCAGCCCGGCCTCCTTCGCTTCCGGATCGACAGGCGGGGGTGAAGAGTAAACCCAGTCCAAGGATGCAGGCAATGAAGATGTGGGGGTATCTTTGAAATGTGGATAGCATGATTCCATCCTCCAACAAATCCCAGGCAATGGACAATTGAAACAAACAGAAAGCAACCCATTGCCCATTATAGGGATTTTTCCGGGGATGTCCCGGACAAAGTGATGGCAGGGACGTGGTTATTAAAGAAGCTTGTATTTTAATAGAGTTCAT
>JAFDEE010000043.1 GCA_019310525.1 Deltaproteobacteria bacterium
TCTTCGCCTTCCTTGACCTTGAACAAAATTGCCTGCTTTATGGATGGACACTATTTCAAGGGGTTAGGAACGGGGGATTCTCGCCCGCCGTTGTCTGGCGGGCCTGCCACGCCGTAGCCGTGAGGAGGGCGGAAGAGTGCATAAATTGGCCATTTATAGAGGGGTACCAGTTAGAGGATTGGAAATCCACTTATCCAACCGAACGGGAACCGGTCTCCCACCCGGTCCTCAGATCCACGCCTTCCACACGATTGCGGCCTCCGTTTTTAACCTTATAAAGGGCCTTGTCAGCGCCTTCCACCAGGTCTTGTGGACGAAGTCTTTTTGAAGGAATAGTGGTGGCCACCCCCAGGCTGATGGTGACGCGATCCGCAACCGCTGATCGGGAGTGAGGGATATTCAGGGACTCTATCTTTCTTCTCATATTCTCCGCCACCTGGATGGCCCCGTCCAGGTCGGTGCCCGGGAGTACACACACGAACTCCTCCCCGCCGTACCGGGCCACAAAATCCATCGGGCGTTTGGCCTGGACGCTCAAGGTCTTAGCCACCTTTCTAAGGCAGTCGTCTCCCGCTCCATGACCGTAAGTATCATTGAAGGCCTTGAAAAAATCTATATCCATGAGGACCAAAGAGAGCAGTTCCGGCTCCCGCAATGCCCTGCTCCATTCCCTCTCAAGAAATTCATCAAAACGGCGGCGGTTGGGTATTCCGGTCAAACCGTCCAGGGTTGAGAGGTTTTCCAGGAGATCCCTGTGCCGCTTCAACTCCATGTGGGTCCGAACGCGGGCCTTGACAATGGGAAGGCTGAAGGGCTTGGTGATGTAATCGACCGCACCCAGTTCCAATCCTTTAGTCTCATCCTCCTCTTCTGTTTTTCCCGTAATAAAAATGATCGGTATGTTCTGTGTGCTTTTCATGGCCTTCAACCTTCGGCACACCTCGTAGCCGTCCAAATCAGGCATAACGATATCCAGGAGAATGAGGTCCGGAGGATTGGACGAGGTGGCGATCTCCAACCCTTTGGAGCCGGATACCGCCATCCGCACCTTGTACTCGTCCCTAAGGGCCTCGCCCAGCACCTTGATGTTTGCCGGGGCATCGTCCACGATCAGGATGGTCTGCTTCTTGTCAAGCATCTTCGCTTCCCTCCTGCTCGGTGCCCATTTTGTCCCGGAGATCCGTCAATACCCCTTTGGCGCTCTCAAAATCGAGGAGACTCATGTATTTTTCCATTTTTTCCAATTCAGCCCCATATCCCGCCTCCCTGACCCTGGGACGAAGCCGCTCCCAGCAATCCTGGGCTTCGAGATCGCTTTCCTCCAGCAACGCCATGAGTTCTTCTATCAGGGATACAACCTCACCGTCGTCCTCAAAGGACGTCGTTTCTACCCGTTGGGTTGCTGTAGGAACTTGCGGCACCTCCTTTCCTCCCAGTCTCTGGATGGAATTGAATACCTGATCAAGCCGGTGTTCAAGCTGTACCAGGAGCATTTCGAAATCTCCCGTCCTGTTCTGGCTGATTCCCTCCTCCAGTTCCAGGGATGCCGCATGCAGCTGGCGCAGGGAAAGATTGCCGGCCACCCCTTTGAGGTTGTGAACAAGCCTTTGGGCCTTTTCCCGGTCTCCAGCTCCCAGAGTTTCCTTGATTTCCCGGGCCACCTCTTTGTAATCCCTGCGAAATTCCTGCAAAAGTTTCTTCAGAAGCCTTCTGTTGCCTCCAAGTCTCTTGAGGGCCGACTCGATGTCGATTCCCGGCAGAAACTTCGGGATATCCGCACAGACCGGGACTTCTTCTGACGGATGGGATCCTTCACCCGGTCCGGCCAGCCCCCGAGTCCACCTGGCCAGGATGTCGAAAAGCTGGCGGGTATCGATGGGTTTGGTAATGTAATCATCCATGCCGGCATCCAGGCACCTTTCCCGGTCCCCCTTCATGGCGTGGGCCGTCATGGCGATGATGGGCAGATCCTTGAAACGGGGATCTTGGCGGATCTGCCGGGTTGCCTCGTAGCCGTCCATTTCGGGCATCTGAACATCCATGATAACAGCGTCAAACCTTTCCTTTTCTAAAGCCTCGATCGCCTCTTTTCCGTTCTCAGCGGTCGTCACCTTGGCCTCCGCCATTCTGAGGATCTCCGTGGCCACCTGCCGGTTTATAGCGTTGTCCTCCACCAGGAGGACCCGCACTCCCTTGATTCTTTGGATCGCCTCCTGTTCCTCCAACTGGGGCTCGTATTCGACTGTTTCTTTTTCATCCTTCCAGCCGAACACCTCCATGATGGTATCGAACAAGAGGGACTGTTTTACGGGCTTGATGAGAAAAGCGCTGACCCCGACCTTGCGGGCCTTCCGCATGACCTCCTCCCGCCCGAATCCCGTCATCATTACGATCGGGATGTCGGAGAAGCGATCATCGGCCCTTATTCTTTTTGTGGTTTCAATACCGTCGATACCCGGCATCTTCCAATCGAGGAGTACCAGGTCATAGGGCCTTTCTCCCTTCGATCTCTCAAGTTCGGCCAACGCAACCTCTCCGCTCGCGGCCGACCCCGGATCAAAACCATAGGATTCAAGGAGTTCGACCAGGATCTCCCGGGACACATCGCTGTCGTCAACAACGAGGATCTTCTTCCCCCTGAGGTCGGGTGGGGCGCAAAAGGGGCTTTCCCCCTCCCCTCCCTGCCGGATGAAATCCAGTGTAAAGGAAAAGGTGCTTCCCAGTCCGGGACTGCTTTCAACCCTGATTTCGCTCCCCATCATCATCAAGAGCCGCTTGCAGATGCTGAGTCCAAGGCCGGTCCCACCGTATTTCCGGGTTGTGGAGGTATCGGCCTGCACAAAGCAATCAAAGAGTCTTGGGATCTGCTCCCGAGGGATACCTATCCCGGTATCCGAAACGGTGAAGGTGATTTTGGCCCTCTTTTTATCCTTTTCAGCCAGCGAAGCCTTGAGAACGACTTCCCCCTTGTCCGTAAACTTCACTGCGTTGTTTGTCAGGTTGATGAGGATCTGGCGCAGTCTCAAGGGGTCTCCCACAAGGGCGCAGGGGACATCACCCGCTACAGAGACGATCAGTTCGATCCCTTTTTCAGCGGCCTTGTGGGAAAACATGTCCGTAATGGTTTCCATCACGTCCCCGAGATCAAAGGGCGCATGCTCCAGGTCGAGCTTTCCGGCCTCTATCTTGGAAAAATCCAGGATGTCGTTGATGGTCCCTAAAAGAGAATAGCTTGATCGGCGGATCTTTTCGAGAAAATCGCGCTGCCTGGCCGTTAATTCGGTCTTGAGGGCCAGATCCGTGAATCCGATGATGGCGTTCATTGGGGTTCGGATCTCGTGACTCATGTTTGCCAGGAACTCACTCTTGGAGCGGGCCGCTTCTTCCGCGGCGCACTTTGCCCGTTCCAGTTCTTCCTGGGCCTTTTTATAGAGAATAATCTGGGAGATCAGGCTGGAGAAGATCTCCAGGGGCCTTACGGTCTCATCCGTGGGTTTCTTCCCGGACTTGGATTCGTCCACCGAAATGACCCCGATGAGGTTCCCCTCCTGGTCTCTCATCCGCACAAAGAGCATATCCTCCGGGTGCCATGCATCTTCGCCTTCAGGAATGGGACCGGTCCCGAAAAGGGCGGTTCCTTCCTTGAAAACATCCTTTCGTGTGTGGGGCAGGTAACAAGAGAATTGACCGATGGAGATGCCGGCCTCGAATATCCTTTCAAACTGGCTCTTGGGCATCTCGATGGAGCGAAGCCTTTCGACTTGTTCCTCGGACAGCCCGCCGTACCCAAGAATATCCCTGTAGGGGAAGGTATCCTTAAAATATGAGATGATCAGTCGGCGATAGTCCGAGTGCTCGATGATGGCGCGGCTGATCCTGTCGAAAACCTCCTTTTCGTCCTTCATGGCGATCATGGAGGCAGCCGCAAGGCTGAATTGTTCCGTCTGGTTTGAGAGGTTCCTTATCTGCTCCTCACTCCTCCTGAGGGCCTCCTCCGCCCTTTTCCGCTCAATGGCGATTGCCACGTGGTCACAGACGGAGAGGAGAATTTCCACGTCTCTTTGGTCATAGAGGTTTGGATCCGTGTAACTCTGAACCACCAGGGCCCCGATCACCTCGTTCTTGATCCTCAGGGGGACCCCCAACCAGGCCTCGGCCATTACACCGACGGGCTTCTTCTCAGAACGGGAGATCCACTCTTCAAGTTCTTTTCTCTTTATCAAGATCGGTTTACCGGATTCAATCACTTCACTTGTCAGGGACAATGACTTACTCACATCCTTGATCGGGGAATAATCGTCGTCTACTTCATCAACGTAGTAAGGGAAAAAGATGGTATCCTTATCCTTGTCGAACATGGCGATGTAAAAATTGGTCACATCGATTATCCGGCTCAAGGATGAATGGATCGTACGGTAGAGGTCTTCCAGGTTGAAGGTGGTGTTGACGGCATTGGAGATGGCGAAAAGTGTGTGGTTTATTTCCTCGGCGTAGGTCCGCTCCTTCAATTCCCTTCGAACCGCTTCATACAGGCGCGCATTCCTGATGGCCACGCCGATCTGGTCTGAAAGGATACCCATGAGCATCACGTCGGTCTCATCAAAGGCATCGGGCTCATGGCTCTGGAAATCCATAACCCCGATCACCTTCTTCCCGCTCTTTATGGGCACTGAGAGTTCGGACCGGGTCTTCTCCTCTCCCCACCTGAAGAAGCGTGGATCGTCGTCAACGTTACCGCTCACCTGGGGTTTTGCCGTTGAAGCCGCAATGCCGATCAAGCCCTTTCCAAAGGGAACCCGGATATCTCCCTCCAGATTGATTGTATCTTTTCCGGCAGATGCCTTGAGGACCAACTCGCCGGACTCATCCTCAACCAGCAACAGCAGCACGCTGTTGTAATGGAACGTGTCATGGATCACCGTGACCACCTGGCTGAGGAGGTCATTCAACTCCAGCTCACTGCTGACCCGGCGGCCGATTTCATAAACCAGGCGGGCTTGGACATTGATCCGCCTCTCCCTTTCTTCCGCCCGTTTCCTGGCCGTTATATCCCGATAAATCCCATAGGCCGCCACCTGATTTTCATTGATCGTGATGGGCGCTCCAAGGATGGAGACATCGATCAGGGTTCCGTCTTTGCGTCTTCGGACCGTTTCGATGGTCGCCCGTTCCCTCATTCGACTGAGTCTCCTGGTTATATCGACAGCCTCCTCGAAACGATCGGGTGGAGCAAGCAGTTCATCTACTGACTGACCCAGGATCTCATCCTTTTGGTAACCGAAGGTCCTGGTGAATTCGTTGTTGACCCGGAGAATTTTACCCGTGGTGTCGGCGAGGACTATTGCTTCAGGGGCATTTTCGAAAAGCTGTTCCAGGTAGGTCTTCTCTACTTTCAAGGCCTCTTCCGTCTGCTTGTAGCGAATGGCTCCGGCGATAGTATTGGAAATAATGGAGAGAAGCTGAAGGTCTCCCTCGGTATAGGCATCGGGATCCGTGTAACTCTGAACCGCGACCACGCCGATAATCTCTCCTCCAGGCACGCGGAGAGGCACCCCGATATAGGCCTCAGAAGGAGAACCCAGAGGTTTGATGACCTTTTTATCATATACGAGCTCCTTGAATACTTTTCTGTCTGCCAGGAGCGGCCGCCCGGTGCTCACCACGTAATGCGTGAATCCCTTCTCAAGCCTGATGACAGCGGTCGGATCGCTTATTATCTCATCAGGGTGTATGTCCGCACAATAAGGGAAAGTGAAGAGACTTTTTTCCCGGTCATGGATCAGAGCGACATAAAAATTTTCAGCCTCCATGAGCTTTCCCACCTGCTCATGGATCATGCGCAGGAGATCATCCAGGGATTCCGCCTGGTTTGCGCCTTCCAGGATGTTATAAAGTACCCCCTGGATCTCCTTCGCTCTTTTATCCTCGCTGATCCGATCCTGCAGTTCCCGGTTGATCCGCTGGAGCTGGTCGATCTGGATCCGCATCCCGATCTGGATATCCTCGTAACTCCTGCGGAGTTTCTGTTCCCTCTCCCGGGCCTCCTGGAGTGAATTTTCCAGCTCCTGGATGCGAAACCGGAGTTCCTGGTATAACGCCTGGGATTCCAATGTCGTCCTCTGTTGCCTGTAGGTGATTCAGTATGGTTGCCTCGGGGTTCTTTCTGAAAGAGACCGGTCGCCCGGGCAAAACCTGCTCGAAAAGGTTATACATGCAATTTTCGGTCCTTTTTATAGGGTCTTTCATACCAAAAACTTTTGTTCCATACCGCAATGAAACACCATAGCAAGCAAAAGCGGTAATATTTCGATTCTTCAATAGGTTAAGCCCAAACCAGGTCTGCAAAACAGGGATTGAAACCACCGAGTATCTTCTCCAGCCTTGTCAGTTTCTTGACCTTTTGCGGCAATTGTCCTATGTTTTGCACAAAAGCCTAACAGACCCGGCCCCTGGTCCACCTTTTATAGGGAGATCTCCATGTTTTGCCCGAACTGCGGCTCCGGATACCAAGAGGGAGATCTATTTTGCGGCAGGTAGAGGCATGATCTCAGGCAAAAGAGGACGTTTTTCAAAGGTCTCGTGACACCGTAGCCTCCATTGTTAAGTAACCACCGACCTCCAAACAAAGGGGATATCATCAACTGATCACCCGACAAGCCCCCCAACCTGTGGACTGCTCATGCCCGAAATACATCCAAAGAGATTCGTGATCCTTTGCCTGGTTTTGTTTTCGACCTTCTGCCTTCCACTTCTTGCCGTAGGAGAAGAGGCAGGGCTGCCGGGATGGACAGATAACCCACCGCCCCGCAATGTCACAACACTCCTGGCACTGGCTGAAAAGTACAGGGCCGAGGGAAGATGGACCTCGGCCCTGGCCTTTTATTCACGGGCCATTAAAGAGGCCCGGAAAGATCTCGATCGCCTGACCCGGGAAAGGGGTGGGGATCATCCCGCCGTGGCCGAGGCCCTTGACAGGCTGGCCGACCTGTTTTTGGTGCGCCAGGATTTCATTGAAAAAATGGACCGGGATGGAGATAAGGAAACGGAAGAACTCTGTGATTTTGTGCTGCAATACGAGAGGGCCGAATGGATTCGGACAGGGTTGTACGGCACCCCTTTTCATCCCAGTATAGCAAGGGCCTTGGATCGAACGGCCGAGCTGTGGCGGCGCTGTCATCCGACCATGGCTGAAAAATTCTTCAAGGCGGCCGTGACTTCCCGGGAACACATTTTCGGGCCTACTCATCTTCAAGTCGCTGATGCCTGTGACAGGTACGCCCGCTACCTCAAGTTATCCATGATGGATTTCAAGGGGGCCCGTGCCCTGTATGAACGGGCGCTCAAAATAAGGGAAACCCTTCTCGGAGAGGGCCGGATCGAGATGATCCGCAACCTGCCCGACCTGGCCGAAACGGCCTTTTTTTCGGGTGACAAGAACTCAGCGAAGATGCTTGTGAGACGGGCCGTTATGACGATCCAGAGAAACACCGCACCACCTACTCCCGAGACGGCCGAAATCCTCCGCAGCCTCGGCCTTATTGAAGGGGAGATGGAAGATCCCGGAGGGGCGCGGATTCTGCTGGAAAAGGCGGTCGATATGCAAGAAAGGCTTTTCGGGCCCAGACATCCTAAAGTTGCCGAGACTCTTGGGGACTTGGCTCTGCTCTTCCTGAATCAGGATCAACCCGATCGGGCCCTTGCGCTTTATAATAGGGCCTTGAAGATCCTTGAATTCTATTACGGACGAATCCATCCGGAACTCGAGGCTATCCTTATTGAGATGATCAGCCTATTGGAAGAACGGGGAGAGCGCTCCCGGGCCGAAAACCTTCACCGCAGGCTGAAGCAAATCCTCAAGAAGAAAGAGACATGAACATTCGGGGCCGATCCCACACGATCGTACAACTCCCTGTAGGATTTTCCTTCATCCTGATTTTTGCGGCGCTCTTGCTGACGGGCGAGCCCTCCAGACGGCGGCGGGCAAGTGTCCCCCGCTGATAAGCCGCTGAAAAAACCAGCCCGGGAGCCTCCGAACGAAAGAAAAGGTGCCATCGGCCTTCGGAAGCTGTTATCGAAATGAAGTACTCACCAGGGATTATGGAAACGTAAGGGGCATGAAGATCTTTTCCTCGTTCCCGAGTCTCACGGCCTGGTCGCTCCGAAAAATCCCTGATACTCCTTTCCCGGTGGTGCGGGCATTTCTCAACCCACAAATTCACATTAAGAGCCGATTTGAAATAGCCCTCTGGGGTACGGCGGGCGGCCCTTGGGTTTTCCACCTCCCTACGGCATAGAGTCCAGAACAGCCTGCTGCACTCCATCCTTGAACTGCTTGAAATTGTCCTTGAAATCCTGTGCGAGCTTCTTGGCCCGCTCCTCGTACTCGGCCCTGTTGGATGTAGAGGTGCGGGGATTCAGGACTTCAGGCGGCACCCCTTCACAGGACTTGGGGACCATGAAACCAAAAAGGGGATCCTTCTCGTACTCTACGTCGGCCAGTTTGCCCTCCAGGACGCTCTTGATCAAGGCCCTGGAATAGGCGATCTTGATCCTGTCCCCCTTGCCGTAAGGTTCACCCACCCAACCCGTATTCAGAAGCCAGCAATCGACCTTGTGGGTGCGGATCTTTTTCATGAAAAGATCCGCGTAGACGGTCGGCGGCAGGACCATGAAGGGCGCGCCGAAGCAGGCGCTGAAAGTAGCCTTGGGCTCCTTTACCCCGATCTCCGTGCCTGCCACCTTGGCTGTGTAACCGCTCAGGAAATGGTAAACAGCCTGCTCCGGGGTAAGCTTGGCCACGGGAGGCATCACACCGAAGGCATCGCAAGTGAGCATGACGACATTGCTGGGATGACCTCCCACTCCGTCCCGCCGGGCGCTCGGTATATGGGAGATGGGGTAAGCTGCACGGGTGTTTTCCGTCAGGGAATTGTCATCCAGGTCCAGGCGCCTGGTCTCGTTGTCCATGGTCACATTCTCCAGGATGGTTCCGAACCGCCTCGTACACTCGTAGATCTCCGGTTCGGCTTCCCGTGAGAGGCGGATCACCTTGGCGTAGCACCCACCTTCGAAGTTGAAAATTCCATCCTCGCTCCAGCCATGTTCATCGTCGCCGATGAGGTAGCGGTGGGGATCGGCTGACAACGTCGTCTTACCGGTACCGGAGAGGCCGAAGAAGACGGCGGTATCCCCGTTCTTCCCCAGGTTGGCGGAGCAATGCATGGAAAGAACCGACTCCCTGGGCAGGATGTAGTTCAGCATGGAAAAGACGGACTTCTTGATTTCACCGGCATAACTGGTCCCGCCGATAAGAACGAGTTTCTTTCCAAGATGAAGCAGAACAAAGGCCTCAGAGCTGGTGCCGTCCAGCTCCGGAACGGCATGGAACCTGGGGACATTGACCACCGTGAATTCCGGCACGTGAGTCTTTACTTCCTCCGGGTTCTTCATCTGGATGAACATGTTGCGGGCGAAAAGATTATGCCAGGCCGTCTCTGTGATGACCCGGATCGGTATCCTGTACTTTTCGGCGGCCCCGGCGTAACAGTCCTGTATAAAGACGTCCTTGTTCTGGAAATAGGCCTGGAGCCTATAGAAAAGGTTCATGAACCGGGATTCTTCTATTCCCCTGTTCACGTCTCCCCACCATATATTGTCCAGACTGGAAGGCTCCCTGACGATGAACCGATCATTTGGAGACCGGCCCATGTGGTGGCCGGTACGGACCACGACCGGACCCAGGTGGGCTATTTGCCCTTCCCTCCTTCTTACGATCTCTTCGTAGAGGTGAGGAGTTGTGGCGTTCCAATAAACATTTCCCACGTTCTTGAAGCCGATGGCCTCCAGCTCGTCGCGCACGTTTCTTTGATCAGTCATGATTTCTCCTCTCTGGCCCGGTAAAAGGTCCGGGCATTTGTCATTCACCCCCGGCTTACCCCTGCAAAGGAGACCTTTGAAAAACGTCCCCTTTTGGCAATCAACCACTTAATCGGAATCACACACCTGAATGTTTAATGCCTAAATTGAGCGATTTACGAATCTGCTGGAACCTGCCTGAGGCAGGCAATTCCGCCAAACAGCTGGCAGGCAAGCCTCGCCAGAAAGCGGCGGGCGAGTGCAAGGCGTACGAGGAATTAAAGTATCTTATCAAAATTTTAAGACACTCAATTTAGGTTATAATAACAGGAGTCGGAATGGAAGTGGATAAAAAAATGCCTCTTTGAGGAAGGGGCGTGGGGGCCGGGGTCAGGGAGAGTGGGGAACCGACCGGTAGTAGACCTGTAGCCCGTTCCGGTTTTCCATGCCGGCAAGGTCGAGGTCTACCAGGTATTTCAGGTGGGCGTTGGCCTCTCCTACCGCGAACCAACGCTGCCAGGGGGGAAGTTGTTCCCAGGAATTGTAAAAGATATCCCACGTCATGGATGAGGCGACAGAGTAAGGTACCTGCGGGCCGTTCATACCAAGGATCTCCAGCACCTCCCGTGTCCTTTTCCGGTGATGGACTTTTATTTCTTCGATCCGCTCCCTGCACCTTCTGAAGGGCCGCCTGTGCCCGGGCAACACCAGGTCCACCTCAATGAATTCCATCCTGGAAAGGCTTGAGAGGTATTCCGCCAAGGGATTCCTACCATCAAGGTGCAGCAATATTGCCGGGGTGATATCCTCCAGGAGGTGGTCCCCGGAGACCAGGAACTTCTTCTCTTTCTCGTAAAGGCAGGTATGTCCTGGAGAATGACCGGGCACTTCCATGCACACCAGGCGGTAACGTCCCACCTGGATCTCGTCACCGTCCCGCGGGTAAAGGAATCTGACCGGGCGGTCGATACCGTACCTGAATCCCGGGTGATCCCTTATCATTTCCTCCAAGTCCCCTTCGGGAAATCCGCTTACACGGGCAAAGTCCCTGAACTCCCCCCACCGCTCTTTCCTCCCTATCCAAAGGGCGTCTTTGCGATGGAGGTAGACTCGGGACCCATCGGCGACAAGCCTGCCGATCAGGCCGATATGGTCCACGTGCATGTGGGTCAGGAAGAAGTCGGTCCTGGATGGATCAACCTCCAGATCGGCCATGGCCCCGGTCATGACTTTCAGGGAATCATCATGGTTCCAGCCCGTATCAATGACAAGATCCCGGTCTCCACCCTTTAACAGGTATGAATTTACGGTCCTCATGGGATTTCCCGTGAGGGGAACCTCTATCCTGTAAACATCCGGGAGTACTTTTTCAATCATGTCTCTTCTTTTCACCCCTGGGCCGAACTTTCCGGAACGACGAACCATACGGGGCGACCCCAACGGGGTCTGTCCTTTCTTGCGTCAAGCCCAAGACCTAGATCAGCATCGAGAGGGGAAATTCGTAATACACCGCGCCGCAGGGGCAATTGATCCGACACCCCCCGCAATGCCAGCATTCCTTTGGATAGGCGACCGTGGGCCCGTCCTCCCCCATGGCCAGCACGTCCATGGGGCAGATATCCACGCATGTTCCGCACATGGCGCAGTGACCGCAATGAAAGCAACGACCGGCCTCCTTCACTGCCTCTTCCCTGTCATAACCCTTGTTGATTTCTTGAAACCCTGAGACGGCTTCGGACGGATCCAGACACGCTGTCCCAACCCTGTTCATCTTCTCGTAGTAGTCGGGATTCATGATCTCTTCGTAACACACCACGTGGGCTGGTTTCGCTCCCTTGGATCCCTTCCCGACCTCCCTCGTCCTGATTTCCCCGTCCTGGTCAAAGTAGATGCTTTCGATCTCCCTCGGATCCTTTCCCGAAAAATAGCAATCGATGGAAACTGCCGCCTTCCGGCCCGTGCCAACGGCCTCAGCGATAGACCTGGGGCCGGTGGCCGCATCCCCCGCCGCGAATATACCGGGAACCGAAGTGGCGAAGGTATCCATGTCCACATCCAAGGTCCCCCGTTCCGTCAACCTGAAATCCCCCGCACCATCGAGAAAATCCAGGTCGGGCTCCTCTCCGACGGCAAAAATCACCGTGTCCGCGGGCAGGATCTCCTCGCTCCCGGGCACGGTCTTGACCTCAAGGCGGCCGTCCTGCGAAAACTTGAAGGCCCGGACATCTTGGCACTCCACGCCGGTCACCCTTCCGCCGTCGCCCAGGATCCGGAGAAAGATCTTGGAGTTGTGGAGAATCACCCCTTCCTGCTCCCCTTGCCGGACGTCTTCTTCCGGCGCCGCCATCTTGTCCCGGGGTTCCAGACAGGCGATATGCACATCATCGGCCCCCAGGCGTCGGGCCGTTCCAGCGTAATCGAAGGCCACGCCTCCGCCCCCGAGGATCAGGACCTTCTTTCCGATCATGGGCTTCTCCCCTTCCTTGGCCCGCAGCAGGAGATCCAGGCCCGAGACTGCCAGGTCTTTTCCAGGAATGTCCAGCCTTTTCTCCCTCCAGGCACCCGTGGCGATCAGGCAGGCGTCATGAGCCTCCATGATTTCCTTGAAGGTGATATTCCTTCCGACGGCCGTATGGGTCCTGACCTTCACCCCCATCACGATGATGTCCTCGATTTCCCGATCCGGGATATCCTTGGGAAGGCGATAGTCGGGTATACCGAACCTGGGCATCCCCCCGGGAAAGGGAAGGGCCTCGAAGACCGTCACGTCATGGCCGAACAGGGTCAGGAAGTAGGCCGCGGTCATCCCCGCGGGACCCGATCCGACGACGGCCACCCTTTTTCCGCTCTTCGGCCGGCACTTGGGTCTTCTCACCTTTTCACGGTCGGCCAGGTCAAAGGCCGCCCTCTCCAGGGCTCGGATCGCAAGTCCCTGGTCGAAGAAGGTTCGATTGCAGGGCGCCTCGCAGGGGTGAAAGCAGGCCCGCCCGCAGGTGCCGGGAAAAGGGTTCTTGGCCCGGACGTTTTCCAGGGCCTCTTCAAACCTGTTGTCTTGAATGAAGTAGATCGTACGCTGTATGGCATGCCCCGCCGGACAACCAGCCTCACAGGGAGACGTGCGGGGTTGCTCCCTCGGCGTTCGGGTTTCGAAGCTGACCGGATAGGACAATTCCTTGCTGAATTTAGGCGGCATGGTTCACCTCCCGTTTTTCCTTCATGGGCTCGAAACTCACCTTCTGCTCGCCGTTTACCTGGTAGAGCACGACATACTTATCCCTCAGTTCCGGATCGAGTTTCGGGGGATAGTCCACCAGGTTATAAAACCCTCGCATCCCCTTTCTTTCGATGACCGAGCGGATCATGAGCCGGCAGTACTTCAGCAAGTGAAGGGCCTCGACGGCTCGGGTCAGCTCGTGGAAATTCTCCGCCTTGAGCTCGTCCGCCCTGCTCTCGATCAGGCTCAACTTCTCGAGGGCGATGTTGAGTCCCTTAAGGCTCCGCTTGTGACCCATATAGTGTTCCATGACCTGCCTGATCAGGTCTTCGTATTCTTTCGGCGTATAGCCGTCTCTTTTTTCCCGGAGGGCGAGAACGGCTTCTTTTTCTTCCCTCACCTCCCGGGCTGAGATCTCCGCGTGAGCTTCAACCCCTTCTATACTCGCGGCCGCCTCTGCGCCGGCCACGTATCCGCCGCAAAGGGCCGTGGACAACATCCCGGAAAAGGGAAGTCCGAAAAGGCCCTTCAGGTTGACCGATTCACAATGGATGTCCACGTGGAGATTGCCGCCTCCGGAAGATTCGCCGGTCTCCACTTCCAGGAGATCCCTTTTCAGGTCCAGGCCCCTCTGTTCCAGGTAGTCCCCGAATGTGTGCTTGTCCACGGAGAGCAGGTTGTCGCGGAGGTGCTCGAAGTCCTTGTCCGAAAGCTCCCTGGAGTCCACGAACAAGGGAACCCGGCCTGCGGCGATCTCCTCCTGTTCGGCCTTGATATGAAAAGCCCTCGGGGCCTTGTCTCCCAGTTCGTGGTACCTCTGCATGAAGCGCTCTTCCATGCAGTTCCTCATGAAAGATCCCATTCCCCCGAAACCGCACATCCCCGGCGCGCCGAAACCTTTGGGAAGGGTCGTTCCAGTGCACCACTCAAGGTTCTTGACCTTGGCGCCCGCGTTGTAAGCCACCACGATCTGGCTGCCGGTATTGGCGGGGTTCTGCCATATATTGAATGGATTCCTCGTGGAGTTGGTGGACCACCTGGATTGGTGCGCCCCCATGGCCAGGACCACGGCCTTGGCCCTGAAAACGTGAAAGTCACCGGTCCTCCTGTTGAATCCCATGGCGCCGGCAATGCGCTCAGGACTCCGAAACAGTTTCGTGATCTGCACCTGCTCCACGACCTCCACGCCCGCTTCCCGGATCTTCCTGGCGAATATCCTCTTCAGGTATCGGCCGTTCTTCATCATGAGCCACCAAGGTCCGGGCTGTCCCAGGGCCTGGCACCGCCAGTAAGTGCCGTCGGGGTTTTTGTAAAACTCCACGCCCCACTCCTCCATGAGCTTGAGCATAAACCCCACGACCTTCGTGAAGGTCTTCTCCACCAGGGAGGGGCCGACACCCCAGCCCGGACGGCTGTAATAGGCGGTGGCGGCTTCATCCGTGTCCCACTCCGGACCCGTGTTCAGGTGGGCCCCGAAGTGATCCTGCCCCGCTCCCGTGCATCCGCAACTAACAAGCGCTCCCTTGTCCACCAGGGTGACACGGCCGATCCCCCTCTCCTTTGCCGCGTAAGCCGCCAAGCAGCCGGCGGCCCCCGCTCCAAGGACCAGGAGGTCCGTGTCGATCCTGATTTCACCCGGAGTCGACTTTTCCATTACTTCCTCCTCTTGTTCTTTTCGGTTTCAGGATTCTTCCTGAATCCTCTCCATGACCACCTTTTTAAGGGATATCTTGTCCACCTTCTGGCCGTCCGCCAGTTGGGGAAAGCGGTCCATCACCACCAGCCTTTCCGGCAGCTTGTGAACGGCCAGGCCTTTCTCTTTCAAGAAGGTGACTACTTCTTCAAAGGTGACCGACTCGCCGGCCACTGGCACGATACAGGCACAGGCCCGCTCGCCCATCACCGAGTCGGAGACGCCGACGATAACTGCCTGGGAAACCTTAGGATGGGAAAGGAGCAGGTTTTCGATCTCTGCCGGATAGATGTTCTGCCCCCCCCTGATAATCATGTCCTTCTCCCGCCCGACGAGGACCAGGTAACCGTCTTCGTCGATCTTTGCCAGATCTCCCGTCTTGTACCAGCCTTCCAATCCGAGGGTGCGCCAGGCGGCCAGGGTGGCGTCAAGGTCACCGAAGTACCCGGAGCTTGTGGCCGCGCCCCTCACGAACATCCGGCCCACTACTCCCCGCGGGACCTCCCGGCCCTCCTCATCCGCGATCTTGATCTCGTTTCCGGGAAACGGCCGTCCCAGGGTATTAAAACGCTTCTCAGGCGGGTCATCCACCCCGGACTGGGCGAAGCTGTAAGTCTCCTGGGATCCCCCGGCTATCAGCACCCTGCACCCCATCTTCTCCTCGGTCTTACGGGCCATGGCAGCATCGAAGGCGGCCGCCCCTGTCCTCACAACCCGCAGAGACCCCAGGTCATACTTGTCCGGGTCACACTCCTTGATGATCCGAATGAGCTGGGTGGGGATCGCCGGGAGATAGGTCACCCTTTCCCTTTCGATGAATTCAAGAACTCTCCCTGGCGTAAACCGTTCGAGCAGGCACACCTTGGCCCCTACCTGGAAGGCCGCCCACCAGTTCTGTAACCCCGGGCCTCCTGAAAGGGGGGCGATAATGCCGACCACGTCCTCCGGGGTGAGCTTTGCCCGCTCGACGACACCCCGCCCCGCGGCTATAGAGGAGGCCCCGGTATGCTCGATACACTTGGGCATGCCCGTGGTGCCGCTGCTCAACACCACCGAGGAGACCTCGAAGGGCCCAAAGGCCCTTCCCTCCAAGGCCTCCCGACGCCGATCACCATCAAGGTCGGTCTTCATCAATTCCCGGAAAGAAATCGCTCCCGGCGGTGCTTCATCCTCCGCCACGAAGAAAAAGCGCACTCGGGGCACTTCCAAGGCTATCTCCTTGGCCATCTCTAAATATCTGGTATGTCTCAGTTCAACCCGTGTCAGTATGGCCGTGGCCCCAATGGTCCCCACGACGTGTTTCATCTCGCTGTGCCTGAAGGTCAGGGGTGCGAAACAACAGATGATTCCAGCCTTGTGGCATGAAAGGAGCAGAACCAGAGACTCCACTTGGGCGGGCAGTTGAGCCACGACGGCCTGGTCCCGCTCGATGCCGAGGCGGACGAGCTCCGCCGCCACCCTTTCCGTCACCTCGTCGAGTTCCTTCCAGGTAAGCCGCCTGTTGGAATCGACAACGGCTTCGTGGAGAGGCCTTTCCTCCACGTTTTGCCTCAGAATATCGACGATGCTCCTTTCATCCCACAGCCCTCTCTTCACATATGTCTCGATCATCTCTCGTGTAATTCTCGTGGGTTCAGCCATGGGGTATCCATGTCCTCCATTTTCGATTCTTTCCCGTGAATTACCTGTTGTTCTCCCGGAAGTCCTCGAGTGTTCAAGGATTCTGAAGGTCAATGAAAGCCATTAACACTGATCCCCCCGAAACCTCATTCCCAAAACTTCGCCCACTCCGGACCTTTCCGGGGCTTGGGAATCCTGCCGTAGAAGAGGTCGTCCATGATTGTGAAAAGCCGCCTGGATAAGCTGTTTCGACTCACCAGCTCAACGATGAGCCTGTGGGGGAAGGTCCTGGCGTGACTCCAGGGGCAGACCCTCATGCAGACGTTGCATCCTGTTCCGATCTTTCCCCAGTATTCGAAGCAGGATTCGGCGTCGAGCTTCCAGCGAAGCGTCCCGTTGACCTCCCTCTGCTCACCCATGGGGATGGAGCCCGAGGGGCAACAGACGGCGCACTTCTTGCAAATCCTGCAAAAATCCTCAACCCCCAGGTCAACCGGCTTGTCCGGGACGAGGGGCATATTGGTGGTCACGGCCGCAAGCCTCACCCTGGGACCGAATTCCTTGGTGACCAGATATCCCATGCGGCTCAATTCCCCAAGGCCGGCGTCCACCGCCAGTGGGACCATGAGGGCTTCGTAGTGGCGGAAATGATTGGCCGTCGCGGAATAGCCGAGGTTGGCGATGTAACTCGCAAGCTGGGTAGCGATGGCGGCTCCCTTCGCGTACTGGCAATTGCTCTCGATGCTCGTAGGTGTATGGGGGGAAGTGGCGATCATATCGAGAGACATCTCCGTTGCGAAGACCACAGCGAATTCGTGTTCAACGGGTATCTCCTTTCCCCAGTCCTCCCAGTTCTCGTTAAAGATTTCCCCCCGGTTTGAATAGAACCATAAGGGGTTGACCCTGGTTATGCCAACAAGATCGGCCCCCATGTGCCTGGCAAAACCCTTTACGCGAAGCGCGGCCTCTCGCGGACTGATTTTTACGGCCTTCCCTCTCAATGGGGGAGCGGTATTCGGCCTGACCCTTTCGGGGGCCGAGAGAGAAAGGGCGATGACCTGCTGCGCCAGGGTAGCCGCCACGTTTGGAACCTCGTGGGGTTTGTCGATCCGGCCGGGGGGTCCCGATATCCCTCCAGGCAACCTTCTCTTGGCGTCAAACTCCTCGTATTCGGGATGCTCCCTGTAAAAGGCGCTGTATCGCTCGGTCCCGGGCCGAAGGGACCGGTTCCGGGCAAAGACAGTTTCACGCTCATCCTGCCTCCGGACCTCTCCAACGATCAGCCCCCGCGTCCCTTCAAGTGCTCGCTTGTTGGGAGCGGTCCTCCTTACCAGAAGGGCTATAATAATGCCCCCAGCGAGAAGTACGCATAGAAGGATCCAGGGCCCGGGGCCTGAACGGAAAACGCCCAGTCGTTCAAGGTATAGAAAGAGGATGAAAACTCCCGCCATGACGAGGAACTGGAGTCCCCCGAGAATGGCGGCCCTCCTTTCCCTCTCCCACACAGACGATAAGAAGAAGGAGAGGCCAATAAGGGCCTGGAGAGTTAGAGCTGCACCTGTTAAAATGACAAGTATGCGGATCACGATCGTTCTCCCATGTTCAATCGTTCTATTCTTGTTCTACAGGCGAACAAACACGAGATTCCAGTTTTTCCAAAATAGGATTTGCTGCTTCAAGCAGGGGCTCGGGAAGGAGGATAAAGATCCCTGATATCCCTTCAATCTAATCCGGCGAATACTTCATTTCGATACCAGCCTCCAAAAGGCCGATGGCGCCTTTTCTTTTGTTCTGAGACTCCCGGCCTGGTGTTTTCAGCGCTTTATCAGCGGGGGACACTTGCCCGCCTTTAGCGGGCCTGCCCCTTCCCCGTTCTCCCGCTCTAAGAGAGCGTGGGCCGGGGCTTCCCCCACTGATAATCCCGCCGGTCACTTCAGAAAAGGGGCCATCGGCCCTTGCTCGATCCATCCTTCTAATGAGTAAAGGACCGAAAGCATCAAGCCTTGGTACTCGAATTTCAACTGTAACTGGCCCTCTTGAGCCGGAGTGACAATGGGCCTTTTCCCGGCCCTTTCTGGATCAAGTGTTTCACCTGAAAACCATCGCCCGCACCCCCGGGAGAAGGGGCATGGAGATCTTTTCGGGAGTGACCTGTTGGGAGGGTGCCATTGGCCCCGGCTCGATCCTCCTTCTTTCAAAACGTTAAGGTATCACCGGTCGAAAAAATTCAGCCGCTGTATCCGAATCACCACATCCTGTAGCGCTCCACGAACTGATCCCAGAACTCTTTGTCCCGGTTCAGCCAATCCGGTCCGAATTTCCTTTCATAAAAGGAACTGAATCGGTTGAGCCACCGTGACCAAGGGCTTTCCCCCTTCTCCCGGGCCTCGATGACATCCTGAAGATGGGTCCTGATGTCCGCCAGCCGATCCTTGGGAACGTAATAGGACGCCCCCTTCTTGTAAGACTTTGCTGTATCCTCGGGACTCAAGGCGTGGCCAGTGAGCATAACAGCCGTGATCTTCTTCTTCGCAGCGATATCCAGCAACCGATACCCGTCCACCCCCATGATATCCAGGATCACCATATCAAAGTACCGGGTCTCCAGGGCCTCCCTTGCCTCTTCGAAGGTGGAGGCCCGGGACACGTCACAATCGGAAAGCAATTCCTCCAGGGTGTCCAGGATATCCGGCTCATCGTCCACGATGAGGATTCTCGTGCCATTCAGGGATACCTTTTCATTCATGACATAATTTCCCTCTCTTCCGTCCCACTCGGGGAACGGGCTCCCTCATCCAAAAACCATTCGTCTTTTCCATCCTTCCCTCGAACCCTCAATCCTTAAAATCAGCCGATGGCTGTTGAAGTCAATATAAACCCGCCACTGCCCTTTCCTGCCGCGTCCTCCTCCATTGTACGGCAGCCACCAGGAACATGCAAAAGATGCCGATCATGTCGGAGGTCCACCCCGGGCTGATGAGGAGGAAGGCGGAAGCAAAGAGCAGGAGCCTTTCATAAATCCGGGCCCTCCGGAGGAAGAATCCGATAATGGCTGCTCCCAGGCAGACGATTCCCACAAGGGAGGTCGTGACGGACACGGAGATGGAGGTTATACTCCCTATCATGAAAAGCGACTTGTTGTAGACAAACATGTAGGGAAGCAGAAAGCCGGCCAGGGCGAAGGTCCATGCGGCCCACCCCGTTTTCATGGGATCCGCCTCAGCGATGGCCGCTCCCGCATAAGCCGCAAAGGAGATGGGAGGCGTCACCATGCACAGCATACCGAAATAGTAAATGAAGAGATGGGCTGAGAGGGGCATGACCCCCAGCCTGACAAGAGATGGGGCCACTGTGGCGGCCAGGAGCACATAGCAGACGACCGTAGGAAGTCCCATTCCGAACAGGAGGGATGCCAACATGACGATGGGAAGGGCGATGATCAGGGTGCCTCCCGACAGGGCCACAACCAGGCTCGTGATCTTCGTCCCCATCCCCGTCATGAGAACCACGCCGATCACCACGCCCGCAGTGGCACAAGCACAAGAAATCATGACGGAATTGAAGCCCGATTTTGCCAGGGAGTCCAGGATCTTCGAAGGGGACATTCGGGTCTCTTTCTTGACCAAGCTCATGAGGACCGTCGCAAGAAGGGCATACAGGACAGCCACCCGGGGAGAATAACCCTTGACCAGGATCCCGATCAGGAGCGCAAGGGGGATGACGAAGATCCACTTCTCGGAAAACACCTTCTTGATCTTCGGCAACTCTTCCTTTGGAAGCCCCTGGATACCGATCTTGAGAGAGTAAAAATGAACGATACTGAATATGGCGAGATAGTAGAGAATCGCCGGTATGAGGGCGGCCTTGCATACCGTGATATAGGGGATTCCCAGGAACTCGGCCATGACGAAGGCGGCCGCTCCCATGACAGGCGGCATGAGGGCTCCGCCGGATGATGCCGTTGCCTCAACGGCGCCCGCTATGTGGCTCTCGAACCCGATCCGTTTCATAAGGGGAATGGTCAAGGTCCCGGTAGTCACGGTATTTGCCACGGCGCTCCCTGAAATCGTTCCCATCATGCCGCTCACGGCGATGGCGATTTTTGCCGGCCCACCCCTGAATTTCCCGAAAATGGCCGTGGCCACATCAGTAAAGAAGGCCGTCCCGCCGGCCACCCCGAAAAAGGCGCCGAAGGCGACGAAAAGAAAAATGAACCGGGTCATGACCTTCAGGGGAATTCCGAAGATCCCGTTCTTCGTCATAAAGAGTGTGGTTGTGATCCTGGAAACGTCATATCCTCTGTGGGAGAGGGGTTCGGGCAGATAGTGACCGAAGAAGGTATAGAGGAGAAAGACAAAGGCGATGATCAGCAGGGGCCAGCCCACGGAACGACGGGTCCCTTCGAAGACCAATATTATGGCGGCCGCCCCCAGGATGATGTCCCAGCGGGTGGGAATACCGACTCTAAAAATGAAATCCCAGTAGTCTATACAGATATATGCGGCTATGGCGAAACTCAGCAGGGCGAGGATGATATCACACAGGAAAAGAAGCAGGGAATCACCCTTCTTGGAATGGAGAGGATGGTGGAGGAAGCACAAGGCCAGGGTAAATGCCAGGAAGATGCTCAACTGCTGCATCTCCTGGATCCTGAGGGTGGCCATGGAATAGATCACGAAACAGGAAAAGGCGATGGCCAGCCATCTCGAGATGTTGTTTCGTGCTCTTCTCACCCTGCCCTCTCCCTGTGCACTATCCACCATGATCCCCTCCTATCTCCATCAGTTCTTTCGGATTAGTCTTTCCACAGGCCCTTTTCCTTGTAGTACCGTATAGCACCCGGATGATAAGGATTGCCCAGTTTCCTGACCGCCCACTGGGGCGTGATGGCCTTTGCGGGGGCGTAAATCGAGGAAATACACCCGAGGTTTTCAATAAAGGCCTTGGTCAGCTTGTAGACGAGTTCCTCGTCCATGTCGACCTGGCAGACCCACTGGATCCCGTTGTCCACCGTGGTCACTGGGTAATTTACTCCCTTGAAGGTTCCGGGTGGATAGGTGTAGGCACCGTAGTAGGGGTTCTTCTCCAGGAAGGGTTTAAGTTCCTGCTCCCTCCAGGAGAGGGGTTTGATCTTGTGGGTGGCCGCTACCTGCTGAGCGAGCTCCATGGTGAGGAATGCGCCCTCAATGGCCCCGTCCTTCAAGGCCTCGGCCATGTCTCCGGCCCCCATGAAAAATGGTTTGATATCTTTCTTGAAATTGATACCGTTGGCAGCGAGCTGTGATCTCGCTAAGACGCTAAGCCCCCCTGAGGCAGGCCCTAGGCCGACCTTGTGTCCCTTCAACTCGGGGATGGACTTGACCTTTGATTTTGCGAGGACCACCCATACGTTGGCGTTTGGAAGCAGTCTGGCGATCACCCGGAAATCAATGGGATGCCCCTTGAACATCTTGATCCCCTTGCGGGCGAAGGTGCCGATCATGGGAGTGATCACGGCCAATTGCATCTTATTCTGGTCAATGAGCCTGAGATTTTCCGTGGTTCCCTGGGTGAACTCCGCCGTGATGTTGACTTCGGGAAGGGCGTTGTTGACGCACTGGGCCAGGGGGGAGCCTATATTGGGAAATATCCCCCCGACCGTGGCAGTTCCCATGGAAAGCTGCTTGACTCCCGCCAGGGATTGTCCGGCGAAAAGGACCACCAGCAGGAACATTAGATTGCCGATGAACAGGGCCGGGGCCCTATACCTGCCTCTTATTCCCTTGGGTTTCATCTTTTCCCTCCTTGATTCCATGATGGATTCAATGTAATTCCCTCCTCATGCCGTTTTTCTGGTCCTTTTTGAAAAAATCACCTCCTTTCGACCATTCGCCCCATAAAGGAGTAACCGGGTTCCCGGTGAATCTTATGAACAATCTTGAACTCTGA